>JAQWCP010000104.1 GCA_028705905.1 Oscillospiraceae bacterium | reverse complement strand
CAAAATCTGGTCAATGTCCAAACCTGCCGCGGCCATGGGCAGAAGACCCACCGCCGTCAAAACAGAATACCGTCCGCCAATGGTGTCCGGAATCACAAACGAGGTCCAGTTTCTCTCTCTGGCCAGGGTGCGCAATGCGCCCTTTTCCTGATCTGTTGTCACATAGATCCGCTTGTCTGACTCGCTGCCATATTTTTTTTCCAATAGCTCGCGTAGAAAGCGAAACGCCACCGCTGGCTCTGTCGTCGTGCCCGATTTGGAGATGACGTTTACAGAAAAGTCTTCTCCCTCCAATTGCTCCAACAGCTCTGCCATGGCATCCGCAGAAACGGTATTGCCCGCAAAAATCACTTGAAGTGCAGCACAGTTTCGTTTGCAAAGCAGATCCAAGGCGGCTTTTGCGCCCAAATAGGAACCACCAATCCCCACAACAACCAACGTCTTGGAATGGGAGCGAATCTGCGTCGCCGCCTGCTTGATCTTCTCAATTTCCTCTGTTTCATATTCCCTGGGCCAGTGGAGCCAACCGGTAAATTCACTTCCAGCGCCTGTTCCAGTTTCCAGCATATGATGGGCTCTCTGCAACCGGTCGCCCATTACTGCCTCCATTTTGTCCTGATCCCAGCCGGACAGCCGGGACAAATCCAATGTGATCATGACGGTTTTCCTCCCAACATTTGCATGGTTTTTGTATCTTGTATTTTTTCGCTTGTCTGCTCTTTTTGGCTTAGGCATGGGATGCGATTCCACATTCCATGCAAGGCCTTGGCTCCTATGGCTTTCTTTCTTATTATACCATAGAATAAAATAAAAAAGCAGTGTGCTTTCGTCGATTTGTGGTCCTGTATAAAAATACCCACCGTGTGTCTATGGCTACCGTTGTGTTCATTGACAATACCTCCCCAACTATAAAAATTTTTAAAACAAAGGCGTTGCACTGCAGAACGCCTTTGTTTTAATTTCCGGGACGCATTATCCTGGGGCAAAAAAGCTTTTACAATTGATTTGTGAAGTTTCCCCTCGTTAAACTTATAACCTAGCTGTTTTGTCCTGACTGCCCACCTCACGGCAATTCAAAGGGCCTCTAACTGCCTTGAAATGCAGCAGGAGACATCCCCATCCGGATGTCTCCTCACACGTTGTTATTGTTCTTTCATCAGCAAAATCTGAAGCAACCGACCGAATAAACCTCCCGCCGTCAAACGTGGCACCTCTTCTGGCGCAACCACGGGGATCTCCTTCAACAATGTGCCGTCCGCCCTATAAACAGACAACTTCCCCAGGGCCTGTCCCGCCCCCACCGGGGCTTCTACCATCTCGCTCAATTCCAGTGTCTGTGTCAGGCCGCTGATCTCCGTTTTTTCCAGTAAAATACGAGGGGTCTCTGCATAAACCGGCTGCAACTCATTGCATTCCCCCAACACAACGTCCACAGGAGCCAATGCCTGATCCGGCATCACATCCACCATGGCAAAATTCGCAAAACCAAAATTCAACAGGCTTTTTGCGGTTTCGAACCGTGCCTTTGAATTGGGCGCCTTCAACACCACGGCAATCAATTCCATTCCATCTTTCTCCGCACTGGCGGAAATGCAGTGTCCCGCCGTGGCAGTATATCCTGTTTTCAGCCCCGTGGCCCCTCCATAAAACCGAATGAGTTTATTGGTATTGGCCAATTGAAATGCGCCATCCCGCAGGGAATCCATCCAAATGGTCGTATACGTTTTAATGGCTTTGTGAGACAAGAGCGCGCGAGACATCACTGCAATGTCGTATGCCGATGTGACATGTCCGTCAGCAGGAAGCCCCGTGCAGTTTTGGAATGTGGTATCGTTCATTCCCAGTTCGGAGGCCCTTTGGTTCATCCGCGCAACAAACGCAGATTCACTGCCTGAAATGGCCTCGCCCAATGCCACAGCGGCATCGTTGCCGGACGCCACAGCCACAGCCTTTAACATGTCGTGAACGCTCATCTGCTCTCCTTCTTTTAAATAGACCTGAGAGCCGCCCATGCTGGCTGCATGGGCGCTGACCGTCACCATGGTATCCATGGTCAGCCGACCGTCGTCAATGGCTTCCATTGCCAGCAACAACGTCATGACTTTTGTCACGCTGGCAGGCTCCAGAACCGCATGGGCGTTCTCTTCGTATAAAACCGTGCCCGTCTCCCGCTCCATGAGCAAAACAGCGCTGGCTTCCACATCCGGTGCCCCTGTAACCGCCAAGGCCGGTGCAGTGAAAACGAGCATCGCCAAACAGACCGATATGATTTTTTTCATCCAGGATTCCTCCTATTACAATCTATTGAAAAGGATATGGAAAAGCACCCGATTCTATACAAGCTTTTGGCTCCGAATGAAGCGGGAAAAATTTACTGATAAAATGATTGCATTTTTTTCGCTTCGATGGTATAATGTGTTTCGTGCTTTTAAGCATGTAGATGATATCAGTATCTTCTTTGCGGGTATAGTTCAGTGGTAGAACACTTGCTTCCCAAGCAAGATATGAGGGTTCGATTCCCTTTACCCGCTCCAAATTAAAGTCATGTATGAGGATTTGAACTCATACATGACTTTATTGTTTTCTTGTGATATTATCTTGTAAAGGTTATTTATATAATGAATGGAGGCAAATTTCTATGGGTAAAAAGTTTTTGTCAAGTCTTGTGTGCTTTGTTATTGGATTTTTCCTTTTACCAACTGTTGCTTACGCAGACATGGGGCCTAAGCCGTCTGTTCATATTGATTTTGTGGGAATTGAAAATAAGGTGTATTACATTACATTGCTTTCTAAAGAAAAAAGCACAGGACCATATTCTTTTAGCACGGAACCTATTGATGAAAGTAGCTTTTTAGTGGATGAACATAAAAAAGATGACCTGCACGCATGGCAGGCATTTAGGAATTATAATGACATTGATGGATTTTACTTTATCGAATACTTTAAACGCTGTAACGACCAAAATACATTTAAATGGACTTACTATCCACCAAGCACTTTTAAGGTGCTAATTTATTTTCCAGAAGAGAATCGATTTGCAACCACTCAAATCCAAGACAAATATGCTTTTGACAGCTACTATAAGGTATCGCTATCAGAAAATCAGACTGAACTGACTGTGGAAAAGAACTATGATTATTCCGTAGAAACAACATCTTTAATAGCAAGAGTACTGCTTACATTATCAGTTGAAATCCTAATCGCACTATTGTTTGGATTAAGAAAGAAGAATATAATTTTATTTGTGCTTGTAGTAAACGTTGTTACGCAAACAATACTAAACATTCTCTTAAATGTAGTCAATTATACAAGTGGTGGATTTGCTTTTGTTTTCAACTATATCTGGATGGAATTGCTTATTATTTTAATGGAGGCTATTGTCTTTTCTTTTTACTTCAAAAAATTCAGTGCGAACAAACCAATTAAAAAGTGGGTTGCACCTGTTTACTCAATCGTTGCAAATTCAGCATCGTTTGCAATTGGATTATTCATTTCAATTAAATTGCCAGGTATCTTCTAAACTAACTTATTATGAGCATAATCTCCAGTCATACTAGTTTAAATGCCAACTAAAAAAGTCAATGATATCTTAATACAGCGGGGCTCACAAGCCTGTCTGTTGTACAACAGACAGGCTTTTCTGTTAAAACCAATTTCTTGCACTTTGACCATCTTTTTTATGGAATTGTTTTTCGCAACGGAACGTCTGTGTTTATAAATGAAGCCGTGAATCACCAAGCAACCAAGCAAGAGAGGAGCTTTCATGTACAACGAACTGGTATTTCAATATCCCATCCAGCTAACTGCGAATGATTTCTTGGAGGCTGGTGTTATCAAGCCTGTAACATATTCCAATTGTATTCAATCCGTGGCCGAGCACCACTTAAATGCCCTGTCCCTGGGCAGCGACTTTATGGCGGCTCAAAATTTGGCCTGGGTCCTGGTTGGAATGACCATTGATGTCCCCGTTCCCTCTTTCCAGGGAGTCTCCCTGAACGGAACAACATGGCACGCACAAACAAAAGGCCCGTACTTCCGCCGGGAGTTTACATTCTCCGACGAAACGGGGACCCTCATTTTCTGCGGCGCCACATTTTCTGTGGTGATGGATCTCACCACCCGGCACATTTTAAAGCATTATACTCTGCCGGAGGAAATTGGGACGGGAACTCCCAATTTCGCTTTGAAAGATATACGGCCCGTGTTCCGGAGCAAAGCCGAATACACCTTTTGTGAAACGCGCCCTGTTTATAATAGTTACATTGATCTTCTGGGCCATGTCAACAACACCCGCTACTGCGAATTTGCGTTTGACGCGCTCTCTCCGGAGGAAATACACCGCCCCCTTCGGCACATTGCTATCAACTTTACCGGCGAATTGCGCCTGGGTGAAACATTCTCCGTCTATACCGGCCTTTTAGAGGGAACGCGATATATCAAAGGTGTCCGCGATAGCGACGGAAAAAAATCATTTGACGTTGCCTTTACTTTTGCGGATATGGAAAAATAGCGGCCGCTATTTCTAACATAAAACCCAGTCTCCCCCGCCCTATTCATATCAGCATTTGTGGGGCTTCATCCTTTTTAACTGTTATTCTCGTCTCTTTTCCTTGACAAATCGGCTAAATCCTGTATAATAATAAGGCTTGCTTTCTGCAAGCGATCCTTGCCACTGCATTTCGCAGTGGCCATATGTCCATAAGGAGGTGTAAGAAATGGCAAAAGTAAACGCAAATTACGAGGCGGTATACATCATCAACCCGACCCTGGGCGAAGAGGATACTGCCGCACTGGTGGAAAAATTTAAAACACTGGTGGAGAGCCAAGGTACTCTGACCGAAATCAACGAATGGGGCAAGCGCCGCCTGGCCTATCCCATCAATGATCTCATGGAAGGTTATTACGTTTTGATGACCTTCACTGCGGTCCCCGAGTTCCCCGCAGAGCTGGATCGCGTACTCAAAATTACGGATGGGATTATGCGCTCTCTCATCATCTGCAAAGATGAATAAGGAGGGGCAAACATGTTAAACCGAATTGTCCTGATGGGTCGACTGACGAGGGATCCTGAATTGCGGCACACCCAGAGTAACATTGCTGTCGCGTCTTTCACCCTGGCATGCGATCGGGATTTCAAAAGCCGGGACACGGGAGAAAAGCAAACCGATTTTATCGATATTGTCGCTTGGCGGCAGACAGGAGAATTTGTCTCCAAATACTTCACCAAGGGCCGAATGGCCGTTGTGGAAGGCCGCCTGCAAATTCGGGACTGGACAGACAAAGAGGGAAACAAACGCAAAAGTGCAGAGGTTATCGCCGACAACGTCTATTTCGGGGATTCCAAGCGGGATGCAGAGGCAAATCAGTCTCCTTACGGAAGCACGCCTTCCTACGGCGCTGCACCGTCTTTCTCCGCGCCTGCGCCAGAGCCGTTTGCCGCATCCTCCGAATCCGCTTTTGCTCCCCTCAGTGATGATGACGACGGTGAATTACCATTTTGATTGGAGGTAAAACCATGGCTATGGATAGAGAAAGAGGCCCGCGTAGCCGGAGACGCCGCAAGGTATGCTCCTTCTGCGTGGATAAAGTTGAGCATATTGATTACAAAGACGCAGCCAAGCTGCGCCGGTACCTTTCTGAGCGTTCCAAGATTCTGCCCCGCAGAACCACCGGAACCTGCGCCATGCATCAGCGCGAGCTGACTGTGGCGATCAAGCGTTCCCGGCAGATTGCGCTCCTGCCCTTTGTGACAGACTAAATTGTATCAAAAAAACGCCCGGCCAAATTTGGCCGGGCGTTTTTTGTTTTCGCCCTCCTTCGTAGATGGATGCCGTCTGAAACAGCTTATAACTGGTTTCGTTTTTTCCGTGTGCCGAACAGCCGCCCAAGGCGCTGAGCGGCACAGAAATGAGGCCGGGGATCTCCGCCCCCTCCCCGGCTCCCCATCACCAACTGGGCCGGGCCGCCAGAAACGGAAGAAACGGCGTTTTTGTGGTTAAACTGCCCGGTACGCCGCCAATGCCATACACTCTGTCATATGCTATACAGAACCCTTCCCTGTTTGCCAATTCCATTTCCCGATTCACCACGCCTGTCCGGACGGCTTCTTGCGCTCCTGCCCGAAAGGGCATTCTC
>JAQWCP010000103.1 GCA_028705905.1 Oscillospiraceae bacterium | reverse complement strand
TGCGGTGAAGTCTGGGGGTAGTGCCAACCCCTCGGAAAACTCTCGCTTGAAAGATGTCATTGCAAAGGCGAAAGCGGCCAATGTGCCCAATGACAACATCAAGCGAGCAGTAGAAAAGGCGCAGGGTTCAGATGCAGCCAACTATGAAACCATTGTATATGAAGGGTATGGCCCCTGTGGGGTGGCTGTCATTGTAGAGACCATGACGGACAACCGCAACCGCACCGCGTCGGAGATGCGCCATTACTTTGATAAATACGGCGGGAATTTGGGTGCTACGGGCTGCGTCTCTTGGTCGTTCGACCAGAAGGGTGTCATCGTCATCGAAAGCGAGGATCTGGATGAAGACACGGTGATGATGGATGGACTGGAGGCCGGCGCGGCTGACTTTTCCAATGAAGGAGAAGTATTTGAAATTTACACAGAGCCCGACGCCTGCGGCAATGTGACCACAGCGCTGGAAGAAAAGGGATATGCCTTTTTGTCTGCCGAGGTGGAGATGGTGCCACAAAATTATGTCAAGGTCGAGTCGGACGAGGACAAAAAGAACCTGGAAAAGCTCATCGAGATGTTGGAAGACAACGAAGATGTGCAGAACGTCTGGCACAACTGGGAAGCATAAAAATTCCCCTGTCCCGCGACTGTGGGACAGGGGAATTTTTATTTGACTATGTTTTCCGTTTCCAATTCATAAAAACCAAATAGCCGATGATCCAGAGGACTGCCAGTCCACCGGCAACCCAAGGTTGAAGCGTTGCGACATAAAAAATGATGCCCAGCAGGATTACCATGACAATTTTAAACTTTAAATTGGCCATTTTTTTCCTCATTTCCACACCAGCATTTTCTTTATCTCTATCTTATCGGAAAAAACGGCAAGATGGAATTGTGGATTGAGACGAAAATAGACTGTCAATTTTGTGGAACATGCAAAAGAAATGAAGGGAAAGAACTGTGTTTTCACTCAAATGAACCGGCAAGTCCACGCCTCCAGTGCTGAAGGCATGGACTTGCCGGTTCATTTGGCTAAATTCCTTTGTATTTCCGGCGTGTAGCAATTCCACCACGGATATGCCGTTCCGCTTTATTTTCCTCTAAAATTTCTTTTACCTGCAAGTATAAAGGGCGGTTAAACGCAGGCAACCGTTCGGAGAGGTCTTTATGAACCGTTGATTTTGAAATTCCAAACTGTTTGGCAGCCGCACGCACCGTCGCTTTTGTTTCAATGATGTAAAGAGCCAGATCGCAGGCGCGCTCTTCTATGTTTCCTTTCAAAAACAACACTCCCCGCAATGAATTTCCACTGATGAATGTATATGCGCAGGGGAGAGGCTGTATGAGTGAGAAATACGGAAATCCCCATAAGATTTCTGAGTCCATGAAAGGAAAAGTCGTATATCTGCGGTCGACTTGGGTTCGCGGCGGGGAAATAGAAGAAGTTCCGCTGCCTTGGGGCTTGGAGCGAAATGTTTACAAATTTTAGTAATCTTCCTTGTGCAAAAATAAGCTTTTTGATATAATAAACCAAAGGACGTTCTGGAAGAATGAAGGGGAGCGATTTTGAGTGAAAAAGAGATTGGGTTCTTTGGTGTTATCTGCATTCCTGCTATTACAAGTTCTGATCCCCGTTGCGCTGGCTACTGGGTTCCAGTCATTTCAGCCCATTCGCACATATCCTGTTGGCAAGTTTCAGGACGTGCCATCTGAAGAATGGTATACAAACTCTGTGAAGACCTCTTATGAATTGGGGTTGTTTGACGGGAAAAGTAGCGTGATCTTTGATCCAAATGGTAAACTCACCATTGCAGAGGCACTGAAGTTGGCGGTGTGTCTTCATAGTATCTATTACAATGGAAAAACGGAATTTGATACAGGTGCTTCCCCTTGGTACCGTCCTTATGTGAACTATGCGTTAGAGCAAGGGATCATCAAGGGTGAATATTCCAATTACAACAAGGTGGCTACCCGGGCAGAATTTGCGGTGATCTTTGCTGCAACCTTACCAGATGAGGCTCTTGCCACCATCAACCGGGTGGATGACAATGCCATCCCAGACATCTCCATGCAGGATACATATGCCCCGCAGGTGTACAAGCTGTACCGAGCGGGTATTTTAATTGGCAGCAACAGCAAGGGGGCGTTTAGCCCCCAGAGCGATATCACGCGGAGTGAGGTGGCGACCATTGTCACCAGAATGGCAGTGCCGGAAAAACGAAAGACAGTCACACTGAAATATGAAGTCTTGTCGGCAGAAGAAGTGTTCAGCAAATGCGCGTCGGCGGTGTTTTATATTGAGGTCTACAATGCCTCCGGCAAGGTGTTTGCATCGGGTAGCGGATTCTTCCTGTCCGCCAGCGGGTTGGCGGTGACCAACCAACATGTGATTGAAGGGGCAGAATCTGCCAAGATCCGTACCAGCAATGGAAAGGTCTATGCCGTCAAGGGTGTGTATGACGCCAGCAAAACGCTGGATCTGGCTTTGCTGCAGGTTGACGGCAGCGAATTTTCCTATTTAACCAAAGGGGAGACGACGGCCCTGAAAAGCGGGGCGAAGATTTACACAATTGGCAGCCCCTTAGGACTGGAAAATACAATTTCTGAAGGTATCATCTCTAATCCGGATCGGATCCTGAGCGGCCAGCATTATATCCAAATTACCGCCCCCATTTCCCACGGCAGCAGTGGCGGTGCCCTGCTAAACCAGATGGGCCAGGTAATTGGAGTTACTTCGGGTGGGTTTGAAGAGGGGCAGAATCTCAATGTGGCGATCCCCATCCATTTGGTGGATCAGTTGAGCAAGACCACGTTAAAGCCAATCAGCAGCGCCACGCCGCCACCATCTCCCAGCACGCTTAAGTTAACTGCGTCTCAAAGCTCCGTTTCCATGAAGGTGGGAGAGAGCAAAGCGGTCACGTTTTACCTTTCGGGTGATGATGACCAGGTGGACTCTATTGTCTACAGCATCGGTGACAAAGCAGTGGTGAACGGAAGCTGGGGCGATTGGGACAACAGCTGGACGCAAATTCCTTTGACGCTGACAGGAGTGGGTGCTGGCAGCACCACAGTGAAGGTGGACCTGGTGGACGAGGCGGATAAAGTGCTTTTGTCAACGAGTTTGTCAGTGACTGTCAGCAGTAACACAGGAGAGACCAAATACTATAGTGGGTATTATCCCGTGCCGGATTACGGTGCTTACACCGGCGCACCATTATATCACGAGGAAACCACTTCTGATGGCAGCCAGTGGTACTTATATCGATTGCAGGATTTGCCGGAAGCTGAGATAGCAGTCGACGGATATTTAGCTTTGTTGGAGAAGAACGGATTTGTTTATGAAACGGGGTTTACGTCAGATGAAGGGTATACCGTTTTGGTTTTTATTCACAATGACAGACGGCTTATGGTATATTTCGGAATCACCGAAGTGGGAGTTGTACCCTGTATGCACATTCTGATCACAGCAGAATGATTTCATTGTACGTAGCGCCGCAATTGTGGTTCTATGTTCAAACAGACGCACCCAACCCGGCGCCTCCTCTATTGTGGGAGACGCCGGGTTTTTACATTTGAACTCGGTTCTGTTTGTCGCGTTCCAAAGGCGGCGGGGGTTCAAAATGCATGAAATGAAAAACCACAGGGCGCAAGCTTTTGCCTGCGCCCTGTGGTTTTTTATTTTGTTTACAAATACTGTTCGCCTAGAATGATGCGACCTGTTTGAGAGCTATCATAGTCTTTCATTTGCGCGACTTCCCGGTGGAATTCATCGGAGGAAATATAGCCCAGGATGGCGCGCATGGCGGGGGTAGATGCCCGGTCTGCTAGAAAGACGAGATCGTACCACTCTTGCTGCATAGGAAGGAACTCAATGCCGCTGATTTGATGAGATGTGTGTTTGGTGCCGATTCCTACATCGCCTGCGCCCCGTGCAACACAGCTGGCCACAGAGAGGGAGGAAGACTGCTCAAAGAGGTAGCCTTGTATGAGCGTGCCGGAAATGTCAAGGGATTTCAGTTTGCCGTCCAAAAGCACTCTGGAACCACTGCCTCGTTCCCGGTTGACAAGCGTTATGTCGCTACGCCGGAAATCTTCCCATCCGGTGATGCCCTTGGGGTTGCCAGCCTGCACGTAAAGGCCGATCATTCGTCCCAAAAGCCGGATCATAACCACGGGAATGCCAGGCAGCATTTTCTCCACAAAAGGTGTGTTATATTCAAGGGTGCTTTCATCCCAAAGGTGGCATGTGGCAAGGTCAACAGAACCTTGATACAACTGATACAACCCGTTATAGCTGCCTGCTTGCGAGCGTAGAATGCCAGGCATGTTGGGCGTTCCATTCATATAGTTGGCCAAAATATCTAGCAGAATATCCTGCCCGCTCAGAATAAGGCTGTTTCCCTTGTGGAGGGACGAAACAGGTTGATGTTCCGGCGTGGCCAACGGCAAGGCCTCATTTGTGTCCGCCCCCAAAAGCCGTTCCATCTCCTGACGGGAGATGCGAAGTTGTTTTCCAATTTTATGCGAGGAAAGATCACCTCGCTTGATCATTTCATAGACTGTACTCTTTTTGACTTTCAGAATATCGGCTACTTCTTGAGCAGTGAGTAGATTGGTTTCGATCTGAGACACCTCCATCATGCTGCACAGGAATCCGCCACGATGACAATGGAGCCGGGAACAGCTGCTTATTTGGCGTTTGCCGTTAATTCATTGAATTGTTCCTGGGTCAAATCGCAGTGATAAAACAGATTGTAGTACCGTGCAGTTTCTTCATATAAATCATAGTCAAACTGATCCGGATATAGGAGCTTTGCCAGCCAGATAAGGCCCATATATCGGTTGACGGACGGGGGATTGGCGATCCAGTTATAGGGATTGCCGGGTACTTCGTAGACTTTTTTGTTTTTTACGGCCTTCAGTGTCTGCCAGTTGGCATCGTCCTTCACGGTGGAGAAAATGCTGTTGGGCGCAAACAGAAGCACTTCAGGATCCCACAGGTAAAGCTGTTCCAGAGACACTTCATTGCCGGTACCCTTGGAGGAAGGATCGTTCACCACAGCCACATTATTGGCCAGCATGTTCAGTGCCTCCGACTGGAAAGAACCTTCCGCCAATACGCTGGTGCCGGTATCGCCCAAGCAATAGACAAGGGAGACACGATTGGATTCTCCAATTTTTTCCATGGTGTTTACTGTGTTATCGTAAATTTCCTTACAGTAAGCGGACAGTGTGTTGCCGGCTTCTTCCTGGCCCAGCAATTCACCCAATGTTTTGTAGCAGGCATCCATGGTGGAAAGGCTGGCCTCAACAAAAATGGTAGGGATGCCAAGCTGTTCCTGGATGGAATTCATGTCTTCAACAATGCTGCCCTTTTTCTCGCCGATATCAATGATCACCTGGGGTTTGGCGGCGGCCAGGGCTTCCATGTTCAAGTCGCTGGTGCCATAAAATTGACCGAACACAGGGAGAGACGTGTACTTCTCGTCAAACAGGGCAACGGAAGAAGACGGCCATTTGGTGGCAAGGCCCACCATCTTATCTGGTGCTACAGCGAACAGCACAATTTGCGCCATAGCGCCAGTGGGAGCGATCCGCTCAATGTTCTTCGGGATCTCAACGACACGACCGGCAGAATCGGTAAAGGAAA
The DNA here is from genome assembly GCA_028705905.1 of Oscillospiraceae bacterium. Taxonomy (GTDB): domain Bacteria; phylum Bacillota; class Clostridia; order Oscillospirales; family Oscillospiraceae; genus RGIG529. Next base: position 533 of record JAQWCP010000103.1, on the reverse strand, counting down.
CGGTTTCACCGGAATTGGAAGGAGCCGCGGACTGTTCAGCCGAATTTTGAGGGGAAGCGGATGGTTGCCCATTGCCACAGCCAGCCAATAGGCCGAGGAGCATGAGCGTCGCCATGCAGAGAGCCAATAATTTTTGTTTCATAATGTTCCTCCTTGCAATACGTAATTGTTTTATGTAAGCAGAATGATTCTGGTTACATCATTAGGATGCTAAGGCACTGACAGGGACGCAAACGCGGATCTTATCTTCGTAGAGGCTGCTCAGTTTGACGTCGATGCCGTACAGCTCTTGGATCATTCCTTCACTGATTAGCTCCTTGGGTTTTCCGTAGGCACTTTTTGCGCCGTGGCGCAGAGCCAAGACCTCGTCGGCATATAAAAAGGCCTGGTCTGGATTGTGGGTGGATTGGATGATGGTATATCCTTTTTGGGTAAGCTGTTTGACGGAATCCAGCACCCGGATTTGATTGCCGTAATCCAGATTTGAGGTTGGCTCATCCATGATCAAAATCTTTGCCTGTTGTGCAATGGCC
>JAQWCP010000102.1 GCA_028705905.1 Oscillospiraceae bacterium | reverse complement strand
ATATGGTGTGTTTTTCCAGAATGGTTGCAGATCAGCCTAGAGGGACGGATCTCCTCAAAAAGGATCATATGGTATCATTGGAAAAAGAGGCCAGGAAATACAAAACAATCTGTTGATAGGAGAGGTAACGAATGAGTAAGACAAAAGGCTTTTTGGCTGAATTCAAGGAGTTTATTTCACGGGGGAGCGTCATTGATCTCGCTGTTGGCGTTATCATCGGCAGCGCATTTACAGCAATTGTAAATTCCATGGTCAATGATATCATTATGCCTATTTTTGGTTGGATTTTCGGTGGCATCGATTTTACTAGTTTAAAATATGTGATTACCCCCGCCTCCGAGGGAGTTACCGAGGCAGCCATTTACTATGGCAATTTTATTCAGAACATTGTCAATTTCCTGTTGATTGCTCTTGTTATTTTCAGTGTGATTAAAATGATTAACCATTTTCACAGAACGGAAGAAGCGCCTGCCCCAGAGCAGCCGGAGACACCGGAAGAAGTTGTTTTACTCCGAGAAATTCGGGATTCATTGCAGGATAAAAAATAGAAATGAGTGTAAAAAGGGCCGTCGATTTAAATTCGAATCGACGGCCCTTTTTTATGCCAATCGGATTATCTTTGTGAAAAAGGAAATGAGATTTTTCTTTTACAATCTACTTTAAAAGGGTTTCATAATTGAACTTATTCCGTCCGCTTTTCATCAGAAGACCTGCGATCAAAGTAAATACAATACCGATTCCCAGTAACAACCATGCACTTACCAAAAGGATGCCGGTAAATTGACCCACGACAAGGAGCAACACCGGGAGGATCAAAAAAATAGTACGTTGTTGCGCTTCCTCCGCTGATTGTGCCTTCGCAGAACCACGCACAATCAAAATAATTGCCATTAAAGAAACGGAAGGGGAGAGCAGAAGCAGGGTGACGAGCCAATTGATATTGAGCAAGAGGGGACTGCCTGCTATTAGAAGAAGTTCCGTTTCTGCCGCCAGCATCATGAGAATAAAGGAAAGGAAAGTAACGAACATGCTCAAGAGAAATGAAGCGAATATTTTCGCTTGAAAAATTTGGTGAAGGCTGAGCGGACAGTAAAGCAGAGTTTCCAACGTTCGTTTTTCTTTTTCCCCGACAAACGAGCTAGCCGCCATGATGGTTGCGGACATGATGGGAATGATGATGAAAAAAACCGGAATGATATAGTTGAACATCAAGCCGATTACTCGCATCTGGATATCCTGGGATTGTTCTCCCAAGGGCAGGAGATCCAATAGCTGCTGCATCTCACTGATATCCTCTGGCGCAAAATGAACTGTTAAAATCAATATAGTGGGCAACACCAGCGCGAATATCAGCGGCACAATCAGCAAGGCGGGAAACAAACGTTTATTGAACACGAGCCCACGCAGGTCTTTTTTCATAATTGCAACTTGCATTTTGTTCATCACAAATTCTCCTTCTTGCTTTTGTGGCTTTCCAATAAGGAAAAGTAAATCTCTTCCAATGATAAACTACGGGCCGACACATGATAGACGCTGCCGTCTTGTTCAACAATGTGCCGGACGATGGATGGAATCTCGCTTTCATCCTGCACGTTGATTTCCACCGTCCGCTCCCCTGTTTTTTTATGGGGGATATCACTCGGGAAATGATCGGCCTCGATCCGCACGGTTAAACCGGAAGAAACCAAAGAACGGAGTGTGCCAAGCTGGCCGGTTGCAAACACGGTGCCATCATCAATTAACCCATAAGAGCTACAGATTTCCTGGGCGTAACGCAGTTGATGGGTACATAAAAAAACAGTAATGCCTTCGTTTTTTGCCAGACGCTGGATCATACTGTTGACATGCTGAGTGCTTTCAGGGTCCAGGCCGGAGGTCGGTTCATCTAAAAACAGAATTTTGGGACGATGTAGCATTGCACGCGCCAAGGAAAGCCGCTGGCGCATGCCAGTGGAATAAGTTGCCAGCCTTTGATTTGCGGAGTCGGCAAGTCCAAATGTTTCCAAAAGCTGGTTGGCGCGCAGCTCACTCTCTTTGGTGTTGACGCCGAACACGGTTCCATAAAACACGAGATTTTGCAGTCCCGTCAGATGGTCGTACATTTGTGCATGTTCTGTGACAACACCGGAAATTTGGTGCGCTGATTCAGGGTGTTGAAAAGGGTCTATGTCAAATATTCTACAACTTCCGGTGGTTGGTGAAAGGATACCGTTTAGCAATTTGACAGTGGTCGTTTTGCCGGCGCCGTTTGGCCCTAAAAAACCAAATACTTCGCCGGGCTCGATGGAGAGATGAAGGCCTTCTACCGCTTTCTTGCCCTTTGGATAAGTCTTGGATAGGTTTTCTGCTAAGATTGCTTTCATATGGTCATCACTCTTTTCAGATGGTTTTTAAACCGTTTTATACTTTAGGGAATTGATTTTTCTGTTGGAACGGGTCGAGAGATTGGTTGTATTCCACTATATCGATGATGCTTTATTTTACTGCGCCAGAAGAAAAATAGCAATGGACTTTTCCAACTTTTATTGAAATCAAAAATTGAATGAAAGAAAGTAAAGGTAGCTTTGACCTTTATGATATTGACTCATGATGGAGCTACATTTGTTGGTTGAATAGGTCTAAAAATGATGGTAAGATTAAGATGTGTATAAAGGATATTGCCGGTATTTTAGGGAGGTATTCATATGGGAAATAAAATGAAAAATATTAAGAAGGGAGAAGCACTCCAGTTATCAAACGAAGTGCAATACCAAGATGGTCAGGTGGTCAGCAAGACTTTGTCACAAAATGAGCATGTCAGCCTGACTCTGTTTGCGTTTGAGAAAGGGGAGGAAATCAGCACACACGAATCTGGAGGCGACGCAATGGTAACGGTACTGGAAGGCTGCGGGAAGGTTACCATCGCTGGCATCGAACACATTCTCAATCAAGGTGAAACGATTGTCATGCCAGCGCAAACGCCTCATGCGGTCTATGGGTTAGAACGTTTTAAAATGCTTTTGACCGTGGTGTTCTAACAGACAGCGCCAGCCAAATAAAAATGGCTGGCGCTGTCTGTTAGATCCGTTTTTTCAATCATGTGCATTCGGATCATCAAAAATGGTGTGCTAAACTGATATGGTTGCGCATCTCAACCGTTGATGGCAATCATTCTACAATTGCAAACCCTTTATTGCTGGTTTGATCCTATCATTTGTTCTACCGGCAGCATAAAACATATTCCATGGGCTGGAGTACATATGCCCGCTTTATCCTTCACAGCAGACATTATTTTGGCGGCTGTATTACCATCCACCAGGCTGAGGACCATCTCCTTCTCAGAATCAACAGTGATCCCCATAATTTTCTCCACATTCAATCCCTCGCCTCGTGCATTTATGATTGTTGCTCCGCCCGCGCCTTCCGAGCGTGCAATTTCCACAATTCTCTCGGCGAACCCGGCGTTTACCACGATAAAAAGTGCTTTTGTGTGCTCCATATCCTTATCCTCCATCTAGAATGATATGCATTCAACGGCTACCGTAAAGGCAATTCCTGTATTCGGCTTATCAAAATGAAATTTTTTCACAAGCATTTCCAAGACCATATTGGCTTTTTCCCGGGGAAGAAGGCAGGTTATAATAATCTTATTTTCTTCCGGGACGAAACCAAATACCTCCATAAAAGAGGAGTTTGCCCGAACGGAACTTTTCCCATATATCGTGTTTGTAACCCGCGCACCCATATCCGACAGGAGCGTTAGCAAGGAATCTTTCCGCTTTCTTCCTGCAATCAATGTGAGAAACACGATAGGACTGTTCCCATCACTGCTCATTTTCCAACACCTCCTCAGCGGGCACGCTCTGCGCATCTTCCCCGCGTTCGACCTTATAATCCATCATCTTTGTTTCTATTTGACTATCCAGGGAAGACAGGCTTTGTAGCTCTGTAAGTTCTTCCTCTTGCGATGCCCTGTGCACCTTTTTCAAACTGATTCCATACAAAATACCCAAGACTTGCACAGCAATTAAAGGGGTTACCGATATGAAGGCAATGATACCAAAGCCGTTGGTTAAGACAGATTGTTCATTTGAGCCGGCCGTGTTGGCAACTGCTTGTGCGACGCCGAGTGTCAATGGCGTTAAAAAGGCAGATGTCAATGCACCACCAGTAACACCACCTGAATCAAACGCCAACCCCACAAATAGTTTTGATGTAAATTTGATCAGAATCATTGCGATGGCGTAAAGTATCAACAAGAAATATAAAATGTTAATTTGCGTAAGGATCTTCAGCATACAAAGCAGGGTAGCAAAACCAATGCCGATGCCAAGCGTCATACGTATGGTCTGCTTTCTGATGTGACCGTTTGTGACTTCTTCTACTTGGTCTCCCAACACCGTGACGGCTGGCTCCGACAATGTGATTGCCATACCTAAGATAAAGCCGACAGGAAGAAGCAACCATTTGTACCAGTCAGGACGGGACACCTCAAAGAAGACTTCGCCGATATATTTTGCCGAGAACGCAAACCCGTAATCAATGCCAGACAAGAAAATAAGCAAGCCAATATAAACGGGAATCGTCCCAAACAATAATTTTGTGAGCTCCCGCCTAGAAAGCTTGACGAGTAGAAATTGAAAAGGGAGGAACGCAATTAAAATTGGGAGAATGGCAAGCGCCACGTCCCCAAGGTTAGACGCAATAATTCTGCCCAGCGTTTCCGCTGTTTCCGGATTGTAAGAGCCAGCAGGGGGGATCGTTCCACCATGAACGATCTTTAAGATAATTCCATACAGAAAGACAGCCAATATTGGGCCAACCGACGCAATACCAATAATGCCAAAAATATCATCGTTTGTTTTATGTCTTGACATAGTGGCAGAGACGCCCATTCCAAGCGCCAATATAAAAGGCACCGAGACATCTCCGGTTGTTGCTCCGCTGGCATCAAATGCGAGGGCGAGGAATTCGTTTGGAACGAAAATCACAGTGAGGAACACAAAAACATACAGCGCGCCGAAGACGATCTTGATATTCAAATCCTTCAAAACTCTATACAGCGCAAACCCCACGCATATGCCGGTTCCCATACCCGCAATCCAAATAAAAGCAGTTTGGTCAATGATGCCTAGGATCATGTGTGTTTGTCTTGATAGCACTGCGAGTGCCGGCTCGGCCACTGTTGCGACCAAACCGAATATCAACCCAAATGCAACAATAAAGGCACTTTTTTTCAACCTAATCAATGAGTTGCCCACCATTTTTCCAATGGGCAAGATGCTCTCGTCGAGCCCCACCATAAAAAGCGATTGTCCAATGACAACAGAGAGGTATCCAATCGTTAATTTTATATAATTGAACGGATCTTCCATCGGTGCGACAAACACGCACATGATGATCATAATTGCGGCTAAAGGTAATGAGGACAAAAAGGTTTCTTTTATTGTCCGCAATGTTTTCATTTTTTCAAAGCACTCCTTGTTTTTCGCATACTATACCTCCTCAGTATCGTTTTTTATTCAAATCAACTTATGGATCAAACGCCTTGCCTGTCCTCTAAAATTTACCGGCCATCTCCGGCAATAAAACCAACATGACCCATTGCATATAAGTATAACATTGATTGACCTCACCAGCGAACCATGATTCTCCGCTGACTCCACTGCAACGAAAATTTAATATATTCATTATATTATAGTAAGCCAAGGTTGCCTTGTCAATGAAACCACCTTTCTTTCCCATTAAGCGGTTCAGATGGCGCAAATTGCTTTGGAGAAGTACAAGAGAGCATATCAAAGAGGGAGCCACCGTGTTCAGCGCCATGCTGGATACAGAAAATGCGGTACAAGCGGAATGCGGACAAAGGTGCAAGCGGCAACAGAAGGGGGGCGGATGTTTTACTGGTACAGTCCCCATTGTCCAACTTACCGGTAATCCATCAAAACAATCGATCATCGGTGATAGATAAATTTTCCCCGCAGTGATACGAAATTCGGTTATGTCTGTCAACCGCTTGGTGTTTGGCTTATGGCATGAAACGCAAACCAAAGGCAGAGACAATGATCATTTGTCTCTGCCTTTGGTTTGAAATGATGTGCTTTGATTTTATTTTTGAGTGGTTGCTTTTTCTCCCAAACGGAAAAGGGCTAAGCCGCACAGAATAATCAGACCTCCGGTGATGGTGGATAGATCTGGGACTTCTAATATGATCAAGAATCCAAGCAATGTAGAGAGAAAGGGCGTCAGAAACATATAGTTTGTG
>JAQWCP010000101.1 GCA_028705905.1 Oscillospiraceae bacterium | reverse complement strand
TAGCCGTCCTGGTTTGCCTCGTCCTCCGTGACGGTGTAGGTCACATCGACAGGAATATTGGAGATCGTGACGCTTTCTCCGTGCTTCAGCTTGATGCTGTCTCCGCTTGTGATCGTGCCGGTTTTGCTTCCGGTATAGGAATAGCTGCCGTCATTGCTGAAGGTCACGTTGAACGTCCATTCCTTTTCCGTATCGCCGATGCCGGTAACGGTCTTTTCTATAAGGAGTTTGCCTGTAGGCATGGTAAAAGCATTGACAAATCGAATTGCCTGTACAAGGTCTTTCGCATCCGCAACCGTTCCGGTGAACTCACGGCCTGTGCTTCCATTGACGCTGGTGGAATATCCTTCCACATCATACGTCGTTTCCGTAACGGTATATTTCGTTCCGACAGGCAGATCCGACACAGTTATGGAATCGCCGGATTTTAACGTAAAGGGGGCTTCACCGTCTGCAAAGGTCAGGTCGCCATAGGTCCCGTCCGATATCGGAGTATTGCTTCCATCTACTGCGCTTGCGGTGAAAGAAAACTCCTTTTCCGTATCAGCACCATCACCGGTCACAGTTTTGGAAACGGTAAACCCGCCATAGGCAGGGTCGATGAGGTGAAACGGAACACTCAGCGTAGCTGTCGCAGTAGATTCAGAAACATAATATGTCCACAGGTCAATCAGGGAGCTATCGCCTGCTCCATTGGAAAACCACAGTGCGCCGTCCTTGCTTTCGATCCCTGCGTTGGGGTTAGGCATTTGGTCGGAGCGGTTGGGTTTGTCGACATTTTCAGGATGGCCGTTCTGTATAAGATTTTTTTCATCGTTTAGCTTTGGCACATATTCCTTGCCTGAGCCTTCACCGTTGTTGTAATAGACCATGCTTTTGGGTATTGCCCCGCCATCCGGCCCGTTGAGCAGCGTGACTTTGAGCCCGTTTCGATTATTCTCCACATCGAGCAACGGGAAATGAACCTCGCCTGAGCGAAGCTGCATAGAAATTTTGATATTTCCGCTATCCCCGCCATAGGTTCCCGCCGGCACTTCTTCTCCATAAGCGTCTTTCCCGTCCCATTGGATGATGTTTTCGCCTTCAACGCAGGAGTTGGATAGAATCCGCACGTTGTTTGGATCACTCTCATCAAATCTCAATTCCAGCTTAAACGAGGACGCATTATGAGTGGTAAAATGAAATTCGCCGCCCTTGCCAACATATCCCTCGTTATCTTCATATCCCCTGAAGTAAAAGTTCTTAACTTCACCAGCAATCTGCGGCGTGGATTGTCCAAGGGAAGCGAGCAGCGCACTGTCCGGTATATTAAGAAAAATAGGATAGGTTTCATCGTACACATTCGCCTCATCGCCAGGCTTATGAATGTTGACATTGGACAATCCCGTTACATCATCTTTATCATATATGGAATGGTAAAGCGGCAAATGAGTAGTCGCATCTACCAAGCCGCGGTTATTGGCGAAGAACACGAAGCCGTAAGGGTCCATGCCGTCGAAATCCACCTCATAGATATAGCCGTCCACCAGCACAAAGACCGACGCAGTGAGCATGTCCGTTGTTATATTCTTGCCCATGTTTAGTGCCAGATAGTTGGTGAATATTCGGCCGGTTATCTTATTGCCTGCTTCATTGACCACAGTAATATCCCAAGCGGCGATGTAGCCGGATTTTTGATTTACCTCAAAGGAATCTTGCTCAATCTCTGCCGGAGTTGGATTGTTGTTCGATGATTGTCCCTTGTCTGTGTTTGAATGAAATTCGACTTTATATATGCCCGCAGCCTCCGCAATAAAATGGAAGGGCTCGTAACCATCCGAAGAGGTATCGTTAATCTTTGGCCCCGCCAGTTCCTTTGCCCGTGTGTCGATATGCCCTGTACCGCCCTTGATTACATCATAATTTGATAACAAATCGCCGTTCGGTTTATATACCACGATGTCTTTGTCCTGATAGTTGTCGCAGACGCTCGAGCCCAGATAGACTGTGTCCCCTGCCTCTGCGTAAACATACCATATCTGGGTGCGCGGAATTTTGGCGGTTGAGGAATCCTGCCCGCTCTCCTTCCACTCCGCATAGGGGCGGTATCCGCCATCGGTTGGATCCGTCATATTTTGGCTGCCCTCTGCAAAGGCAGGTGTCGCCATTGATAAAATCATGATTATGCTCAATATACAACTTAAAAATCTCTTGTTCAAAACAAAATCGCCTCCTATTAATCATTTCAGAAGAAGGCTTTATATCACTTTGGCAGTAAGGCTGTCATACGGAGATACCGCTTAGACCCTATTACTTTGCGCCGCATGCTTTCACATGTTTTGCCCTTTACTGTTTTCAGAAACCTCTCCAAGTTACATGCTTTAAATTGCCCGAATTTACTACACTGCACTATGTCTAGCTGCATTGATGCCGTTATCCGTCTGCTTCTATGTCAAACTCAGTTTCTAATAAATAAAGCTTATCCATCGCGACAGCAAGTGGCAGTGTTCTCCCTTGCCGACGTAAACAAAGGAGAAGAAAAAATGCCGAGATGCGGCAAACGCAAAACGACATGATTATTTTCCACAATATTCATTTGGGCATAGGAAAAAGACGCACTACCTTGCGGTCTGCGGTCTGCGGTCTGCGGTCTGCGGTCTGCGGTCTGCGGTCTGCGGTCTGCGGTCTGCGGTCTGCGGTCTGCGGTCTGCGGTCTATAAGATTATGCACAGTTTTCATACAATGTCAATACCTTTCTGCGTAAATCTATCATTTTATTCTAGCACAATGCAAGAGGAAAATCAATTGCTTTTTGAGAGATTGGCAGCAGTCAAATAACAAGGCGGATATTTTTATTTGCCGTTCTTATATGCAAGCATGGACTGAACCATTTGGGATATGTAAAGGAAAACACAGAAATCTCAGTAGACTTCGTAGTCCTTGGGTTCGGCGCCGAATGTTATTTTACGGGCCTCATATCTGCCATTGGTTTCGCGTTCACAGATGCCCACCAATCAACATAATCCGAACCTTTTTCCAATCGGAAGCGGGTTCGGGTTTGTTGTTTATCTGGACGATATAACGATATAGACACAGGGGCGGGAGTTGTTTTCCCGCCCTTGCTTTTTGTAGTGTAAAACCACTGGCCAGTGGTTCAAAAAAAGGCTACAGCCGATCATAAAGAAATAAAAACTCCCTTTGTTATAATGAAAGCGCAGTCTGCCAACTGCACAAAAATAACGAAGGGAGGACATTCAGATGGGTCTGAACGACATCGATGGTTTATCGCATACAAAATGGAATTGCAAATCCACAATAATTTATCTATTTTAGAAGGTTGTGCCGTCCTTTGTTTGTTATAATCACTTTTCCCCATATCATAAATAATATAATATCAACAAATGAGAATAACATACAAGTTAGGTAAAAGAGAGGCGCATATATTTTCCACAAAAAAATTATTAGCAGAAGCATACATTCACTGATTAAGGGAACCATCCTAATTTTATTAGTAAACGGTAATTTCCGATATCGCACTAAAAAGGCAAGTACTATTAACAGTTGTATGGGAACGCCATAAACGATAAGAAGCATCGCTCTCATTGGGAACGGCTCAAACCATGGACAAAAGCTGATGGTAGACGTAAGTACATAAAAACTCATATATAGCATAAACAATTCTATAATCCAAAGTGATATACCGATTATTTTTTTAAACATTCTTCGACGCCTCCACCCAAAAGGGCTCCTCAAAAAATACGGTCAGCTTGAAAACAGTCTTTTCCATGATGAAGTCTTCCTTAAATGTTCCTGCAAAGAACGGACAACCAAGGAGCAGGTTACTGACAGCTTTTGCTGCGTCCGGACTACCAACCGAAACTGTGTTTTTATCTTTGCAGCTTTATTTTAACGCTTTGATATCTCAAAATCAAGTAGTGCACAAAGCCTATTCCTATTTGCACAATCTCATTTCCAATGCGCAAGACTACCAAAAACTGATTGATACTGTTCCATCTTGGGAGTATAATACTGATATATAGTCAGGAGGTGCAGGATGGAATCATACATGTCCGTGAAGGAAGCTTCTGATAAATGGAAAATTGGCCGGCGACGGATCTATACGCTTTGTGAACAAGAGCGTATCCCAGGAGCGATCCGCTTTTCGTATGTATGGATGATCCCGGCGGACGCACAAAAGCCCGCCGATGCAAGAATCAAAAGCGGCAAATATATCAAAAAGGAACCTGACGGAGAAACAGACGAAAACAAAACGGAGAAAACAAAATGAAATACACAGTAAAAGAAAAAAACAATGCGAAAATTGCGTTTGTGTACTGCGATGGTCCGCGAATGAGCAACGCCGATTCTACGCTTGATTTCGTTGTTTACATTCGCAGCGAGACAGGATGCGACAGGATCGCCATCAATAAGGAGGCCTTCCCTGAAGCGTTCTTTGATCTGAAGACGGGGCTTGCCGGGGAAACCTTGCAGAAAATTGTCAACTATCATTTCAAGCTTGCGATCATCGGCGATTTTAGCGGCTATACCAGCAAAGCGCTTCGGGATTTCATTCGCGAGAGCAACCGCGGCAAAGACATCTTCTTCGTTGGGGATGAAGCGGAAGCGCTTGACAAGCTCTCGGCTGCTGCGAAATGATCGGAACCCATGTGTGGGTGAAGGGGTGAAAGCAATGTATGACTGTATCATCGTCGGCGCCGGTCCTGCGGGCAGCACCGCAGCAAAGACATTGGCCGAAAAGGGATTTAAGCTTCTGCTGGTTGAAAAGTTCAAGCTGCCGCGCTACAAGTCCTGCTCCGGTATCCTTATCAAAAAGACTATGGATTTGGTAAGGCGTTATTTCGGCGAAGACACGCCGCAGCTCGCCCTATGCGCTCCCCACGAGAATCGGGGCATGATTTTCACAACCGACAAGGGCATAGAGCATCGCTTTGAGCAGGAGGGCCTGAATGTTTGGCGCAGCTTCTTTGATAACTGGCTCACGGAGAAAGCGTCCGAGCGCGGTGCGGAGGTGCGCGAGTGTACAACGGTAATCGGCTGCGAAGAGAAGGCCGACTATGTAGCCGTCACCCTGTATGATGCTAAAACCTATACGGTGGATGCAAGGTGTGTTCTTGACTGTGAGGGTGTGGTCGGCTCGCTCCAAAGAAAGCTTTGCGCCGAATCGCAGGAATACGTCACAACATTTCAATCCTTCAAATGTAGCGCTTGATTGATATAAGAGAGGCGGGCCGAGTATGACCGATAACACCTTGTTCAAACGCAGAAAACCGAATACGCAGAAGCTGTTCGCCTTTGGTTTTTCGCTGATTGAGGACAGATATCTGTTCCGTACAGACATTGTAGACGGCCAGTTCACCATGGCGGTTGCAGTCATGCCGGACGGGAGCGTCGATACGCAAGTAACGGACAATGCATCCGATGAGGAATACATCCTGCACCGTGTGCCTGGGGTATCCGGCTCCTTTGTCGGCACTGTAAGGGAAGCTTGTGAAAAAATGCTTGCAGAGATATCGGATAAGTGTTTTGACCCGGAGATATTCAAAAGTGCGCAGGCCAAGCAGCTCATCGAATATGTCCGCAGCGCCTACGGTGACGAGCTTGAATTCTTATGGCAGAAGTTCCCCGACAATGCCGTCTGGCGCCGGAAGGATACACAAAAATGGTACGGTGCGCTGTTGACCGTACCAAAACGCAAGCTGGGCTTTGACTCGGACGAAACGGCGGAAATCATTGACCTGCGAATCAAGCCGGAGGAGTTAGAAACAACGCTCGATGGCAAGCAGTATCTTCCTGGTTATCACATGAATAAAAAGAACTGGTATACTGTTTTACTGAACGGCTTTGTGCCGATAGATGAGCTGAGCCGGAGAATCGATGAGAGCTATCGGCTGGCGGCTATTCCTGTAAAAGAAAAAGTGGCCACGCAGTGAACCATAATAATGCCTTTATCGAAGGGATGTGTGAATATGTCTGATTGGAATTCCGAACTTTATCTTCGCTTCAAGGCCGAACGGACGCAGCCGGCGATGGATCTGGCAAACCGTGTCCGAATATATGCGCCCAAAACGGTAGCGGATATCGGATGCGGTCCCGGAAACAGCACAAGGGTACTGAAGAACGTATTTCCCGATGCTGCGATTCTCGGGATAGATAATTCTGAGAATATGATAGTCAGGGCGCAGCGAGAAAACCCGGATTTGAAGTTTAGGTTATGTGATGTGCATGCGCTTGAACACGGTTATGACTTGATTTTCTCCAATGCGTGCCTGCAGTGGATACCCAGATCGGAAGAGCACACG
>JAQWCP010000100.1 GCA_028705905.1 Oscillospiraceae bacterium | reverse complement strand
GTAAATCCTTTTTCCTTCCCTATCCGGATTAAATCTGGCAGATCGTCACGCATGGTCGGCTCTCCACCGGAAAGCTGAATATTATAGGGACCACCCGCCTGCAAAAGACGGTCGTACCAAAGGGAAATCTCCTCCTGAGAGGGATCATCCTTGGTCCCGCCACCAGCAGAAGCAAAACAAACGGGGCATCTCAGGTTGCATCGCTCCGTTACCTCCAAAACCACGCAGCAAATCTGTTGCTCATGATCGGGACACAGCCCGCAATCATAAGGGCAGCCGTGTTCTACTTCTGTCTGACACACCGTGGGGGAAGATACAGGCGCTGGATGATCCCATTTTTGATAAGATTCCTGGTCGCCCTTCCAGATGAGAACCCGAAACATGCCATGTTCTGGGCATTGTTTATCCAGATAAATGCCGTCTTCCCGCTCCACTTTGTACGCATCCACGGGTTTTAGGCAAATGGGGCAAACGCTTTTTGTCTTTTCAAATATTTTTACCAACTCAATTCTCCTCTCCTTCTACAGTGAGGGCAGAAAGCGTTTGTTCAAACGTTTCTTTTGCCGTTTTCCACTGTTCCGTGGGAAAACTGGCACGCATTAAGCTTCCTGTCAATGTCCCCTTTACACGAACGCCATCGTTCATACACAGCATAAAGATGGGTCTGCGCAAATTCATTTTGCAGGACAATTCTCCCAACTGCCCCAATTGATGCAACAATTGCTCATTTCGGCAAGAAATCTGATATTCCCATGTCTGTGCATCCACAAAACAATTTTCTGCCTTTTTCACTTGAAATGTAATCATGCCAGCAGTTCTCCTACTGCTGTTACCAGCACATCAATTTCCTCTTCTGTTGTGAAACGGGACAGGCTGACCCGCACAGTTCCCTCAGCGGGTGCGCCAATATTAGATAATATCTTTGGCGCACAGTGCAGGCCCGTTCTGCAAATGATATCATAGCTGTCAAAAAATACATCGCCTACATCCGCGGGGTCCCAGCCCGGAATGGAAAAAGCAATCACTGGCGTTCTCTCTCCGCGCACTTCAACCACCTTTGCGCCGGCCCGCCGCAAACGGTTTGCCGTTTCTTCCGTACGCATTTGCAATGAAACACCATCGACTGGATTTTCTTTTCGCCATTGCAGGGCGGCAGCCAAGCCTGCAAATGAATGCTCATTGGGTGTCCCCGCTTCCAGACGGAGAGGCATTTCCTGCGGCATCTCCTCCTGGTCGCTGTAAATCCCCGTGCCACCCACATATACCGGATCAACCGTTTCACGCTGAGCGACATATAACCCACCGGTCCCTTGTGGCCCCAAGAGGTATTTGTGTCCCGTAAATGCCACATAATCAATGCCCCAAATTTCCGGGAGGACAGGTACAATGCCCAAACTTTGTGCCGCATCCAAAACCACTGTGGCATTCCGCTCTTTTGCCAAACGGGCCAAGGTCTGGGCATCGTTTACGGCGCCCGTCACATTGGATGCATGGATGAACACCACCATACGCGGATGATACCGTTCCAAATAGTCCCACCATGTGCTGGGATTGACACGCCCATCTGGTTCCACCGGAACAAATACGGTGCGAATGATACCTCTTTTTTCTAATCGGTAGAGTGGACGCAACACTGCATTGTGCTCTGCCAGTGTGGTTAAGACCACATCTCCCCCTTGGAAGGGAAATCCCTGAATGGCCTCATTTAGGGCATACGTTGCATTGGCACCCAACGAAATGCGGGAGGGATTGGTCACTTGTAACAGTTCAGCCAGATGAGAACGGCAAGCCCACATGTCATCCTTTTCTTTCAAACCTCCCCGGTTTGCACTTCCCGGCAGAGACCGAATGGCTTCTGATACAGCTTCCGCCACACAAAGTGGTTTCGGCCATGACGTAGCGGCATTATTGAAATAAATCATCGAACCTTCTTGATGTTGGTTGGATTCCATTGTTCTTCCTCCCAGTCTTTTGTCATTCAAAGCACAAAATGACCATTCAAATGGTCATTTTGTGCGAATCTTTGCATTGCATATCGTCAACCATAAACAGATTACTCCGCTAATAGCTCCATTACCTTTTCATATGTGTGCTGCACAATTTTAGGGCAACGAGTCATTTTGTGGCTGGGATTGCCATCCAGTATCACCGCACAATCTGTACCGCCATACTCTGATCCAATTTGTTCCTCAAACCAACGCACCAACTTGGTAATTTTTTCATTGGCGTGCTCGTCTTCCATCTCGTCATCTTCGCCTTTGCATAAGTAATACCCCAATAGACAAGCGCCGCCTGTGAGTGCGCCGCAGAGGCCACCAGAAAAACCCATACCGCCACACAAGCCGCCCATGGCACGAATCAGATCCGGATTTTCCTTTTCCTCGTCTTCCAAGGCAAGTTTCAGCAAGATTTGACTGCAGAAATATCCCTTTCGAGACATTTCCAGCATGCGGTCAAATAGTTCATCCATCGTGTGATTTCCTCCCACATATCAAAAAATATCCAACTTTTTTTCGGCCTGCCGCAATTCGTTTCCAGTGCTCTGGCAAACATCCTTGTTCCCAGATCATTTGAAGGAAGAATGACTGTGCTTCGGCTGAAGCATCTTCCATTTGAATCACATCAAATCCGGCCTGTTGTATCATCTGAACCCACAATTCCGCTTGCTTTCCATCCGTTTCCGGGAAAAACACGTCAGAAGCAAACAACTGGCCGCCCGGCTTCAATACCTGATAGGCATTCTCCAACGCAGTGGAAGCGTCCCCGCTTGCAGAAAGGCTGCATTCCGCAATGACAGCATCAAAAGACCCCTGTGGAAACGTCAAATACAACATATCTCCGTTTTGTATATGAGGGTTGTCCCATGCCGCCTCTTTGTCAATTCCAGTTGCATCATACCCCAAATTCTGCAAATACAAAACCGTTTGGCCACTTCCGCAACCAATTTCCAAAATGCGGGCCCCCGAGGGCAGCGGCGCCAGCTGTAACAGGCGCTCTGTCATCCGCTGCCCCCCGGGATGCAAACAGCCATTCCTCATTTGTCTTCCAATGCCTTCTCCACGTGAAGCACCCGGCCCAATGCCAAATCTTCTGAAATAAGAACTTGGCCACAAACAGGACACGCAGGCAACTCTACAGGAAATCCAGCATGCAAGTATAAAAGCTGCACCGGCGTTTTTACCAGCGGTACATTGCATTTTTGGCAAACATACCGCCCTTTGGGATCTACAGATCCATAAAATTGATCCCTTGTTTCAGTAGACACGAGTTAATCCTCTCCTTCCAGACCTTGCTTTTTCTATATCCGTGGTTCGCTGTGCTGCTAAAATTCTTTGGCAAGCATACGATAGGAGTATGCGTTCTCAAGCACATAACCGTCCTCCGTCTTCGTAAAGACTGCCCAGAATGTCACATTGCCAATGCGGTGGCTGGCCATTAAATATCCTGTCTCCACATCCAAAATAAAACTGTTGTCATCTTCCGCCTTTTGGAATAATTGAATCAAATCACTCTCCAAAATCATGCGGTCTTCCATAATCGCTTTTACCTTGTCTGGAATAATCAGTTTGAAGTTTGGCTCCGCCACCATGATCTCCTCCTTCCACAGCTCTTTCAACATTGCAGTACGTACAGAAATACGGTTTTTCCGCCGTAAACTAATCCCGGTTGAGCGCAATTCATGCTCTCCATACAATAATTCCAATAAATGCACCGTGGGGCGATCCAGCGCCGCAAAACGATCTCTGCAGTTGGCACAATACGTCAGGCTCCGGTGCTGACATCGGTCTGCCGCAAACGCCGCCATTTCTGTTCCCACTTCCCGATTGGCAAATGCAGTGAGCCCACCAAACCCACAACAAGGTGTTTCGCTTCCGCTAAATTTCGGTTCCTCTACTTCATATCCCATACGGGATGCCAGCTCGCGCACGCAATCCTGGACTTCTTTGTAATTTCTTGCGCCACAAGAATCATGGATGGACAAGATGCCTGTGCCCTTTTGCGCCGTTTCCGGTAACCCAATTTGACACATGACCTGCCAGATTCCTGTGACGGGAATTTCGGTAAACGTTTGAAATATATGATAGCATGTGGGGCAAGCTGTAATAAATTCTGGTTTCCCCAGCTCCTCCCATGCTGCTGTAATCTTCTTTAGTTGCTCCTTGAATAATTCCACTCGCTGTGCCCATTCACCAATGGCGCCGCAGCAGCCCAAAATGAGTCCCACACCGCCTTCCAGTCGGTTTGCCAGATCTTCGTAAGCCGCCCGCAACGAATCAGGCGCGGTCGCGGCCAATTGACATCCTGGGAAAAACACATATTTGCTTTCTGCATGCCCTGGCTGATGCCGTACCGTAAAGAACTCTTCCCCATTGGAAAACTGCATGTCCAAAAGCGCAAATTCATGGGCGGAAGGTGGCATTTTATCATCGCCGATCATGATGCGGCGGCTGCATTCCGTCACCTCTTTCATATCGCAATCATTGGGGCAAATCACTTTGCATTGCCCGCATTCTGCACAGGAATTGATCACAATATTATGCATGCGGTTTGCCAACGTGAAATTCAAGGTGTTGTGAAACTCTTTGATAAATGTCTTAGGGTACTTTTTGTAGTGTTGCATAAATGCACACGCTTTCGTGCACTCCAAGCACTGACAATTGAGGCATCGAGCCGCTTCTTCTATGGCTTCTTCTTCCGTATATTGATTTCCCGCCGGTTCCACCCTCGGCCTCGGCACAATTCCTTCTAAATTGGTATACAGCTTCGTCGGCAACGGCCCTTCGGATTCGCGTCCGCTATCCATTTTAACACCCTGCATAAACCGGTCCATTGAAATAGCTGCCTGTTTGGCCCGAAACGCCTCACCCAAAAAAGAGGGCTGTAGCGCTTCTTGCCCGCTGCAAAATACATTGGGTATTTCCGACTGTCTCAGCTTTGGATCAGATTCTATCTTCTGCCCTCGTTCAGCCAGAACACGATACTGATCATCACTGATAAAAATGGCTTGATATTCTCCGTTATCCAAATACAATTGTGGATCCATCTTTTCCGGATCCACTCGTTCAAACACCACCGGGAGTTTCTGAAGTTGTTTGAGATCCCCATCCATTGCTTCTTGTGGCAACACATCAGGAATCAACGGCTCCAAGCTGCCGGCCGGCGTTTCGCTGCTATGCAGCATATGCACACGGAACCCTTTTTTGGCCAACTCCACCGTAGCCAGCAAGCCACTAAGCCCGCCACCTAAAATCAATGCCTGTTGCGTCCGTTTCGGTAAAAAGGTCCTCGTCTTTGTTTCCGCGCCAAACCGCATACATGCATCGGCAATTTGGCGGGTTTGAATCGGATCTCCGATTTCTCTATATTTGCAGGCATCCCGACAAGGAGCTTCGCAAAGCCGAGCCATCATGCGCGGCAAACTAAGCCCCTGTTCCAAAAGTGCACGACCTTTTTTGAAATCACCAGCCGCGGCAGCCCCACACACACCGCGCAGATCCACATGGAAGGGACAGCTTGCATTACAAAGAGGCGGATCTTCCTGGGTGCAAAGTTCTCCCAGTTCCAATATCCTTGCCTGATCATCGCTTCTCACTCTGCTCACTCCTCTGTCAAAAATTGTACTGTCTTGTTTTTATATTATGTTCATATTGTGATGATCATATAACCATAGGCAACACCCCATCGTTACATATCCTCTAATAAAATAATATCTAACAGATCGATATTTGTCAATATATCTATAGGCGATTTCCCATCATATCCGTTTGGTTTTCAATGGATGGACATAGTGCCTCCCCAAAGGGGAGGCACTATGTCAAAGCGTATTACACGAATTTTAATATTAAAATTCTTATTTCTTGGCATCTGCCAGTGCAGCCAGAACCTTCTCAGGCAGAGCAGGAATTTCTGTTACACGAGCGCCGCAAGCATTGTAGATAGCGTTCAGGATTGCCGGGTGAGGAGCAGTCAGAGGACCTTCGCCCAGTCCGGAAGCGCCAAGCGGGCTTTCCTTACGCGGAGTCTCCAGATACATAATTTCGAAATCATCGGGAACATCCAGAACGTCAGGAATACCGCATGCACGAAGAGTGGTGTGCTTGTTGAGGTCATCAAAGTCCTCGGTCAATGCCAAGCCGATACCCTGTGCAATACCGCCGTAGATCTGGCCGTCGGTAACCAGCTTGTTGGTGATGGTACCGCAGTCGCAGACAGTGGTGAATCTCTCAACCTTAACCTTACCGGTCTTCACGTTGACGGAAACAACAGGTACGAACACTTCCCAAACATAAGTCGGGGTCGGGTT
>JAQWCP010000099.1 GCA_028705905.1 Oscillospiraceae bacterium | reverse complement strand
AGATTCCCTTTTCCTCCATCCGGTCGCCAATGAGTTCGTTGATGACCTGAGCCCCATCGTAGCTAACGACCGTGGTCTTGTCCTCTTCATCCTCTGCACGGCGAAACACCAGTTCTTCCGCCAGGGCCGTGTCCCGCTCTTCGGCGGAGATGAAGCCCTGTTCGCACATGGCCTGCAAAATCAGCTCCTGCCGCTCCTTGTTCCTGTCTTTGTTGATGTACGGGTCATACATGGAGGGGTTGTTGGTGATGCCGATGAGACAGGCACATTCCGCCAGAGACAGCTCTGACACAGGCTTGTCAAAATAGGCATGGGAGGCGGAATACACGCCATAGCACCCCTCCCCCAGGTAGATGTAGTTGAGATACCATTCCATAATGGTGTCTTTGCTGTAGTTTTTCTCCATCTCCACAGCCCGGAAGATCTCCAGCACCTTCCGCTGTACCGTAACGTCCTTTTCGTCCGTCAAGTTTTTGATGAGCTGCTGGGTGATGGTAGAGCCGCCAAATGTGTCCTTCATCCCCAAAAACATGTTGAAAAATGCACCGAAGGTTCGGTACCAATCCACTCCGCCGTGTTCGTAAAACCGCTTGTCCTCAATGGCCACAGCAGCGTATGCCAGATTTTTGGGGATCTCTGCATAATCCACCCAAGTGCGGTTTTCCTCTCCATACAGCTGTTGGAGCTGAACATATTCCCCCGAATCGGAATCTTTTATATAGATCACCGAGGTGAGGTCCATGGGGTAATCCTTCAGATCAATTGTCGCCTTGGGCAAAATACAGTTCTGGATATAGGCGGCGGCGAAGCAGGCCAAAATGCCACCCGTCACAAGAATCACCAGAAAAATGGAGCCAATCCATTTCATAACGCTGGGAAAGACGTGGCGTTCCTCGCCGCCGGCTCGATTTGCGTACTTTGACTTGTCGTCCTGAGATGGCAAACGAAAGCACCTCCTTGATGAAAATGGGAATCACCCAATGTGTGTTCCCCGTCAGACAGCCAACATTGGCCTGTCCGGCGCAAAAGCAATGCCTTTGCCTGGTTTTAAATCCGAAATATGATGCGATGAAACGACCCGTCCGGCTCAAACCCCTCCGCATGCGCCCAGACGCGCCGGGCGGACTTTTAAAATACGCATCATATCATGGTATCATATCGATTTTATCACAATTTGTCAAATCCGTTCCCACCCTTCTTTCTTCCTGTTTTCAGACTTTTTTTCAAAAATATCCCGACCTTTTCTCAAAACAGAACTGCTTTTTGTATATTCCCCTTCATTTGCGGGTAAAACGAAAGAAGAAATCAGGATCTCCAACGGGCAGCACCATGCAAGCGCCCGGCAAAAGAGGAAAAAAAGATGGAAGGAGGGATTTTTCATGACGCAAAACGGAAGAATCTGGATGGCGGCATCCGCCTGCGGCCTGGCGGTGGCTCTGTTGTTTGTGGCCGGCTTTGTCAAAACCCAGACAAACCAACCGGCTATGGCGGCTCTCCCCCTGGCGGCGGAAAGCGCTGCACCTGCCGCCGCGGAGGAGCGGCGTCTGGTTAAAGCGTACGATGGCCAGGTCTGCATTTTCGTGGAAGGCGAAGCGCTGCCCCGACGCAACACCGGAATTTACACCGCAACACTCCCCAATGAGGACCAGACCATGCTGGAAGAAGGCATTTGGGTCTCCTCCCAAGCGGAGCTTTCTTCTATTTTAGAGGATTACGGGTACTGATGTTCGCCGCTCCCCTTCAGGGGGGCGGCGTTGTCCTCGCCAGCAAACCTGTTCTGCCCCCAGCCGAAGGCGGGGGCTTGCTTTTTTTGTGAAATAAAAAATGGCAAACCGCCCCCTTTTCCGGGAACCATTTCCTCCCCAAAGAAGGCAGCAGCCCACCAGAAAGAAATCCAGACCGCCCCAAAGGTTTGACAAAAAATGCTATTGCATTTTTGCAAAAGAGCGGGTACAATAAGCATACAGCAAATGAGCTGCTGGAAGGAGGGCGTTTCCCCATGAGTAACGAGTTTGGCAGTGATTTTATCACCATCACCGATGAAGAAGGCGCCGAATTTGAGTTGGAGCACGTAGACACGCTGGAATGGAACGACGAAACCTATATGGCTTTCTTTCCCGCGGACGAAGCCGCATCGGATGAGGACGCCGGTTTCGACGAAGAGGAATACGGCCTCATCATTCTGAAAGTCGTTTTGATCGATGGGGAAGAACAGCTCTCCACTTTAGACAGCGACGAGGAACTGGAGACGGTCTACCAGATGTTCATGGAACGGATTCTGGAAGACGACGAATGGAACGAGACAAAAGACGACGAATAATTACAAGCCACAAGATGGTTTGAACAGATGGCTTTTCCCTGCTCGGTGCGTGATGGGTCTTTTTAAACCCACATTACTCAAATGGGATGCCGGACTCGCAGCATGGATCGCAGGCCTCCCGCCAAAGGCGCATGCGCCTTTGGTGGAAGTTGGAAGCGGTGAAGTGCGGCGGAGGCAACCCACCTGCCAATATGTGCAGGTTGTAATGAGGCCTACACGGCCAGAGCGGGGATCCATTGGTTGGTTTTGCATTTTGGGCGAAATTCCGCCCCTCAGGGTGCAACCCCACCGGGACGTGAAAAAAAACGGATTTTGCAGCGGACACCTGCCACCCGTTCCGCCCCTTTTCAATGGGGCGGCGGGGCAGGTGTTTTTTTGCGTTCTTTTGGGCGCGGCCGGTTTTTCGGCCCACAGGGCAGAGCCTTCTTGTTTTACTGAATCAAGCGTTCGGCGGAACATAACCCTAAATTTTTTGTGCAGATTATTGCATTGACCCCCTTTTTTCTGCACAAAATTTCATGATTTTCCAAAATTCGATATTGACTTTTAAAAGCTAAGATGATAAAGTTTAGCCAGCGTGTAATTTGCATCTCAATTACAAAAAAAGCTAATTGTTTGCTCGCATATGGCTAAAACAAGGAGGAATTATCATGGTAGATTTCAAGCTGACCCAGGAGCAAGAAATGGCAAGAAAAATGTTCCAACAATTTGCCGAAGAAGAAATCAAGCCACTGGTCCGAGACATGGACGAGGCGGAAGAATTTGATTTCGAGTTGCTGGCAAAGATGCACAAGTACGGACTCATGGGGATTCCGTATCCAAAAGAGTACGGCGGACAAGGCGGCAACGTGCTGACTTACGCCCTGGGCATGGAAGAAGTGTCAAAGATCGACCCCAGCGTCGGCATCACCATTTCTGTACATACCTCTCTGTGCTGCTCTTGCATCTATGAATATGGTAGTGAAGAACAGAAGCAGACTTACCTTCGTCCTCTCATCGACGGCACCAAGACTGGTTGCTTCGGTCTCACTGAGCCAAACGCCGGTACTGACGCAGGCGGCGTGTTGACCACTGCGGTAAAAGACGGCGATGAATATGTGTTGAATGGCCAGAAGGTGTTTATCACCAACTCCGGCTTTGCTGATACATTTGTCATTTTTGCAATGACCGACAAGAGCCTTGGCACCAAGGGTATGTCTGCCTTTATCCTGGACAAGGGTATGCCCGGTCTGGAAGTCAGCAAGAACATTCCCCGTATGGGCATCCGCGCTTCCCAGAACTGCGAAATTGCAATGATGGACGTAAGAGTTCCCGCAGATCGCCTGATCGCCAAAGAAGGCATGGGCTACAAGATCGGCATGGGCGCTCTGGCCGGCGGCCGTATCGGCATCGGCGCGCAGGCAGTTGGTATTGCACAGGGTGCAATCAACGAGACCGTTAAATATGTCAAAGAGAGAAAGCAGTTTGGCAAAACCATCTCCAAGTTCCAGAACACCCAGTTCAAGCTGGCTGAGATGCAGGTCAAAACAGACGCAGCCCGTCTGATGGTCTGGCGTGCAGCCGTGGGCAAGGATAATGGTGAAGCTTATGCTCCGATGGCAGCCGCTTGCAAGCTGTTTGCATCCGAGGTAGCCAACGAAGTGACAAGACTTGCGGTTCAGCTGTTCGGCGGTTACGGCTACTCCAGAGAGTATCCGGTTGAGAAGCTGATGCGTGATGCAAAGATCACTGAGATTTATGAAGGTACCTCCGAGGCTATGAAGATGATCGTCGGCGGCGGTATGCTGAAATAAGTAGGACCCATTAGAAAGGAGATTGCAACAAAATGAAAATCATTGTTTGTGTCAAACAGGTTCCCGATACCTCCGGAAAGGTAGCCGTGAATCCCGATGGTACGTTAAACCGCGCATCCATGCAGGCGATCGTCAATCCCGACGATATGAACGCAGTAGAAGCAGCTCTGAAGCTGAAGGACGAAACTGGCTGCCGCGTGATCGTGGTCACCATGGGCCCCCCTCCTGCAATGGGTATGCTGCGTGAATTGATGGCCATGGGCGCTGATGAAGGCGTTTTGGTCTCCGCACGTGAGTTTGGCGGTTCCGATACATATGCAACATCCCAGATTTTGTCCGCTGCCATCAAGAAGCTCGGCATCGAAGATGACGACATCATCATGTGTGGTCGTCAGGCAATCGACGGTGACACCGCACAGGTTGGTCCCCAGATCGCGGAGAAGCTTGGTCTGCCCCAGATCACCTATGCAGCCGACATCAAGAAGGAAGGCGAAACCATCACTGTCAAGCGTATGCTGGAAGACGGTTATATGACCATCAAGGTCAAAACGCCTTGCCTGCTCACTTGCATCAAAGAGCTGAACGCTCCCCGTTACATGAGCGTTCGCGGTATTTTCGACTGCATGGACAAGCCTTTGGAAACCTACACCTATGAGACATTGAAGGACGATCCCCTGATCGACCTTGCTACCATCGGTCTGAAAGGTTCTCCCACCAACATCTTCAAATCTTTCACCCCGCCTGCAAAGGGCGCTGGTATGATGTTGGAAGGCGACGACAGAGACACCTGCGACAAGCTGGCTGGTCTTCTGAGCGCGAAGCATATCATCTGATTGGAAAGGGGACAGAAACATTATGGCAACGTTTAACAATACAGATCTTGCTGCATACAAAGACGTATGGGTATATTGTGAGCAGCGTCAGGGCAAGCTGATGCCCACTGACTTCGAATTGATCTCCGAGGGCCGCAAATTGGCAGACGAACTGGGCGTAAACCTGTGTGGCCTGCTGTTGGGCGACAATGTAGAAGGTTTGGCCAAAGAGCTGGGCGGCTACGGTGCAGATAAAGTATACGTCTGCAACTCCCCTCTGATGAAAGATTACACCACTGATGCATATGCAAAAGTCATTTGTGACGCAGTGAATCAGTTAAAGCCGGAAGTCGTTCTGTTTGGCGCAACCAACATTGGTCGTGACCTGGCACCCCGCTGCGCAGCTCGCCTGCACACCGGTCTGTGCGCAGACTGCACCCACTTGGACGTTGATGTGCCCAACTATGTCGAATTCCTGCGTGACGTTTCTACTCTGGATGTGGACAACATCCAGTGGAACATGGAAAACCGCAACCTGAAGATGACCCGTCCGGCATTCGGCGGCCACTTGATGGCAACCATCATCTGCCCCCGCTTCCGTCCGGCAATGGCAACTGTCCGTCCCGGCGTGCTGAAAAAGGCACCTGTGGATCAGGCAAAAGCCAACGCTTGTGAAGTTGTGATGCTGGACGTCGCACTGACGGACGCTGACATCCAGACAGAAGTTCTGGAAGTGATCAAAGCATCCAAAAAGTTGGTTGACCTGATCGGCGCAGAGTTCGTCGTTTCCGTCGGCCGTGGTATTGCCAAGGACATCGAAGGCGGCATCAAGCTGGCAAGAGAGCTGGCAGAAGAGCTGGGCGGCGTTGTCGGCGGCTCCCGTGCCACCATCGACTCCGGTTGGCTGTCTGCTGACCACCAGGTCGGCCAGACTGGTAAGACTGTCCGTCCGAAGGTTTATGTTGCTCTGGGTATCTCCGGCGCCATCCAGCATAAGGCTGGTATGCAGGATTCCGAGTGCATCATCGCTGTGAACAAGAACCCCGATGCTCCCATGTTCGAAATTGCGGACTATGGTATCGTTGGCGACCTGTTCAAAGTTACTCCGCTTCTGATTGAAGCCATCCGTGCAGCCAAAGCTGCGAAATAATTCTTCTTACGAGATGCAATTACCCCTTGGCCCGTTTGGGTCAAGGGGTTTTTCTCGTTTCCACCCCCCTGCATCGGGGGCGGGGCGCAGGCCGCGTTGCGGGGCTAGGGCATTTTCTGCCATAGCCCCGACGCTGTTTATACCATGGTGGTGCCGCCGTCGATGGTCAGCACCTGACCTGTGATCTCCCGGGCGTAATCGGACGCCAAAAATGCCGTGGCCCAGGCAATGTCTTCCGCCTGCTGGGGGCGGCCCAGGGGG
>JAQWCP010000098.1 GCA_028705905.1 Oscillospiraceae bacterium | reverse complement strand
CAGCCCACACGCTGCAGGCTGGAGGGTGCAATTTGAGCGACCCGAAATACGCGGCACCCCGGTGAATTTTAAGGGAGAGCGGGCCGACACGCTGCTCAAGACAGAATCTCTCTCCATACTGACGATAGCCAGAAAGCCTTCTGGCATCGATCGTCAGGCATTCCGGCGTGGTGGCGTCCAATCATCGTTCCATCCATGCCGCACGGCACTGGCGTTTTTTGGGGGAGCTTTAATTCATTAAATTAAATCAGTTTACCGAGCTTATCCATCTGCCGACATAGAGAGGGTAAAAAGCGGTAGCGTTAGTGTGTCCATGTCCAAGAGGAGCGGAAGAAGCTTTCCTCCTTGGGATCAACTATATCATTTTCCTGCCCTTCCTCGTTTCCCTCTTCCTCTTCTCAATGGGATCGAGCTAAATAAAACCCTGGGTTGATCCCCCTGCTGCCAAGAAATGAATGCTTTCTCCGGATTCCGGCAAGAAAGCATTGTAAAAATATGAAGAAAACGCTATAATAAACATATTATTTTTAGATATTGTGAGGGGATTTTCATTGAAGCGAACCAAGATCGCACAAATATTCCGAGAAAAAGAATCGTTTGCCGGCCAACCAGTACAGATTGGCGGCTGGATACGCACCACGCGAGACATGAAGACCTTTGGATTCATTGAACTCAACGATGGCAGCTGTTTCAAAAACTTGCAGGTGGTATTCGAATCTGGAGTGCTGGAAAACTACAAAGAAATCGCAAAACAAAATGTTGGCGCCGCACTCATTGTGCAAGGCGTTATTGCACTAACCCCCGAGGGAAAGCAGCCTTTGGAATGCAAGGCCACCTCCATTACAGTGGAAGGCGCTTCTGCGCCGGAATATCCTTTGCAAAAGAAACGCCACTCTGTAGAATTTTTGCGTACCATCGCCCATCTGCGGCCTCGTACCAATTTATTTTCTGCCGCCTTTCGGGTGCGCTCCATCGCGGCCCATGCCATCCACACTTTTTTCCAGGAACAAGGCTTTGTTTATATCCACACGCCTATCATTACCGCAAACGACTGTGAGGGCGCAGGTGAGATGTTCCGCGTCACCACCCTCGATCCGGAACGATTGCCCAAAACAGAGGACGGCACCGTAGATTGCACGCAAGACTTTTTTGGCAAAAGTGCCAATTTAACGGTTTCCGGCCAATTGAATGCGGAAAGCTTTGCCATGGCGTTTGGTGATGTATATACATTTGGCCCTACATTCCGGGCTGAAAATTCCAATACGGCTCGCCATGCGGCAGAGTTCTGGATGATCGAGCCAGAGATGGCTTTTGCCGACTTGCAAGACGACATGAAGATGGCGGAGCAAATGATCCGATTTGTCATCTCCGCTGTGTTAGAGCAATGCCCCGACGAATTGCAGTTTTTCAACAGCTTTGTAGACAAAGGATTGCTGGAGCGTCTCAAGGGCGTGGTCAACTCTGAGTTTGGCCATGTCACCTACACGGAGGCCATTGAGATCTTAAAAAACGCCAAAGTGCAGTTTGAATATCCGGTGGAATGGGGCTGCGACCTGCAGACGGAGCATGAACGGTATCTGACAGAACAACATTTTGACCGCCCCATCTTTGTCACCGACTATCCAAAAGAGATCAAAGCCTTTTATATGCGGCTCAACGATGATGGGAAAACGGTGGCCGCAATGGACTGCCTGGTTCCCGGTATCGGGGAAATCATCGGCGGAAGCCAGAGAGAAGAACGTTTGGATATTTTGGAAAACCGTATGCTGGAATTGGGTCTTGACCCGACAGATTACTGGTGGTACCTGGATTTGCGCCGCTATGGCGGCACGAAGCACGCCGGGTTTGGCTTGGGGTTTGAACGCATGGTGATGTACCTCACCGGGATTTCTAATATCCGTGACGTCATTCCCCACCCACGCACCGTGGGAAATGCAGACTTTTAGACAAAACACAAATTCCAAACGTTCCCCTGCGCCTTTGGCGCAGTGGGAACGTTTGGCGCAAAGGGAGCATCACATGACTCTTCTACTTGGTTGCCATCTTTCCAATGCGAGAGGGTATCTTGCCATGGCCAAAGATGCAGTTTCTATCCATGCCAACACTGCCCAGTTTTTCACCCGCAACCCACGAGGCAGCCGCGCAAAAGCCCTAGATCTGTCCGATATAGCGGCATACCAAACGTTTGCCGAGACGCATCATCTGTCCCATCTATTGGCCCATGCGCCTTATACACTCAATGCCTGCTCTGCCGATCCCCACTTGCGACAATTTGCAAAAGAAACCATAGCGGATGACCTTTCCAGATTGGAATCTCTCCCCAATTGCTGCTACAATTTTCATCCGGGCAATCATATGAAGCAAGGCATCAACCAGGGTGTTGCATTCATTGCCAACATATTGAATGATGTTTTGACGCCCCAGCAACACACGATGGTCCTTCTGGAGACAATGGCTGGCAAAGGCACTGAGGTGGGGTGGCGATTTGAAGAATTGGGCGCCATCCTCAATCAGGTCCAGTTGCAACACAAAATGGGAGTTTGTCTGGATACATGCCACGTTTGGGACAGCGGGTACGATATCGTCCATCAATTGGATGCCGTATTAGAAGAATTTGATCAGATCATCGGTCTTCCCCGTTTGCGCGCTGTTCATCTAAATGACAGCATGAACCTTTGCGGTAGCCGTAAAGACCGACACGCCAAAATTGGCCAGGGCCAGATCGGCCTGGACGCGCTCGTCCGCATCATCAATCATCCCAAATTACGACATCTTCCGTTTTACCTGGAAACCCCCAATGATTTGTCTGGATATGCAGAAGAAATCTCACTGCTGCAACATCTGTATCAACCCGATTCCCTCTAGCAGAAAGGATCAAACCAATGAAATATACTTCGTCTTGTCCAAGCCCACTGGGTACGCTATGGATCTTGGCCAATGAAACTTTCATCACGGCCATTCAATTTCCGGGGGATCCTCCCCCTGCTGACTGTGTTTTGCAAGAAACGCCCCTTCTGTTGCGTGCCAAAGAACAATTGACCGAATATTTTTATGGCAACCGCAGCACATTTGATCTCCCGCTGGATCCAAAGGGCACCTCTTATCAAAAAACTGTCTGGGATGCCTTACAAACCATTCCATACGGCGAAACACGATCCTATGGCGAAATTGCCAAACAAATTGGAAATTCAAAGGCGGCCCGGGCTGTTGGCCTTGCCAACCACAACAACCCCATTCCCATCCTGATCCCCTGCCATCGAGTCATCGGTGCAAACGGCTCCCTCATAGGATATGGCGGTGGCCTGGAGCTGAAAAAAATGCTCCTGGAACTGGAACAGCACACCAAAATCTGACCGCCAAAATCTCAAGTCAATCTCTTTTTTCTTGGTTTGTTCCAGCCCACACCTTTGTTTTTCCGCTTTCTTCTCCTTATTGTTCGTTTACAACCGGCTCCTAACATTCTACCCCAGGAACACACAATCAGGATGCCGCCCGTACAAAGCGATGATATCTTTTTCTCGCACCAAAGACTCTCAACGGGAATAGATATACATATAGCTTCTCAAATTTTCCCTGCTTTGTGATGCCATCCAGCGTATGGATATACATGTTTCACTTGTCGCCATCTTGTTTCATTCGATTTCCGGACAAACTACGACAACTTTCGATTTTCAATTTTAAAAGCTTTTCTTTTTATATATTCTTCCTGTTTACCAATTTATCTTTAACAAAATAAAAATTTTCCATAGACAATTGCAAAATGATGTATTGTTTTTCAACAAAAATCGAATGCGTCTATATTGAAAGAACTCATTTCAAAAAACAAGAACTTTTCAATTGAAAAAATGCTTCATGGTATATATTTCAAATAGAAGAAAAAGATTTCCTATGCAGGCAATTTTTTCTATGTCTTGAATGATTTGGTTCGCACATACTATTCTCGGTGGCTTTTGCACAAGCCGAGATACAAAGCAAAATTGGAGGAAAAACATGCAGAAAAAGATCTTTGCATTTGGTCTCGCACTTCTGCTGCTGTCTGGTACAGTATACATGCTACTGATACAACACATGCGGGCGACCGCACCTAAATTATTGGTTCTGACGTATCACCATCTCACCAAGGAACCAGAAAAGGTGGGGGCATACACCATTGCTGTAGACAACTTTGAAGCAGATCTACAATATTTAAAAAGCCACGGATACGAAACCATTACGCCAACACAATTTTTAGAATATAGAGACCATCAAGTACCGCTTCCAGACAACCCCGTTATGATTACCTTTGATGATGGGTATGAAAGCGTTTATGCATATGCATATCCCTTGCTCAGGCAGTATCAAATGAACGCTTGTGCTGCCATTGTGGGGGAATACACCACTCTTTATACGGAAGCCAATGATCATAATTTGAGCTATTCCTATATGACATGGCCGGAAGTCCTAGAACTGCAAGAAAGCGGAGTCATTGAAATTGCCAATCATTCCAGCCACTTACATATCGAAAATGAAAAGAGGAAAGGGTGCCAAATTAACCCTTCTGAATCTCTTGAAACATATCGAGCCGTTTTGCAAAGTGACCTTGGGAGCCTGCAAGACCAAATTCAACATTATACCGGAAAACGCCCGGTTGCTTTTGTGTATCCTTTTGGCCTCCATTGTGATGAATCGTATGATAGCCTTACTTCCCTTGGCTTTCGCATTGCATTTACTTGCGAAGAACGATGGAATTTGATTCCGGATCATATCGATTCCCTTCTTTTATTGGGTCGATTCAACCGCTCCGGCGGCATCGACACAGAACTATTTTTCCAGCGGATCGTCTAATTTTTCTACGACTTGCATCCCATTATTTCTTGTATTTTTTACAAAATTCTGCTATACTCATTTACAAATGCGCTCAAGATATATTTGATGGATCCGCTCTATTTCTTCTATAAGGAGTATCTATATATGTTGTCTCCCACTGCATCCTCCTGGGCACAATTGTTCGACGGATTCTCCAATCCCGTCATCTTGTCTGATTCCAACCAATGCATTCAATATTTCAACGTGCCAGCACAGCAATTGTTCTCTGCGTTTGATCAACCATTGACACTGAAACAAGAATTACCGTCAGCACTTACCACCATCTTTTCTGTTGAGTCTGAAGAGCGGTTCAGCGCTGTCCTTTCTTTGAACGAAACGCTCTATGAGGTGACTACCCATACACTAGATGGATCCGTTCTCTTCTTCCTGCAGCGGAAAACGGAGCAGTCCATTCCACCTCAGCTCCTGCTTTCTTTAGTCAACAAGATACAAGATATCACAGCGCCGCTGATGTACGTTTCGCAGCTTCTGGTCCCGATTGTAGAGTCTATAAATAATCCAAAATCAGAACGATATCTCAGCATTTTGAATCAAAACTGTTATCGCTTAGTCCGTATTATGCATATGCTCTCTATGTTCGAAAAATCACTTGATTCCAGTTCTCTTCCCGATTCCTCTGACCAATGTAATATTACAGATGTCTGCCACAAGGTGGCAGCACAAGTTGGCCCACTGGCCAAACAGCTACAGCTTGATTTTTCTTTAGAAGGCGCAGAAGGATCCCATACCGTGCATGGAAAATCCATTCATTTGGAACGTATGTTGTACCAGCTCATCTCGAACGCCATGAAATTCACACCGGCTGGCGGAGAAATCAAACTGCAAATGAAAGTCGTTTCTCAGCGGGTATACCTCACTGTCAGCGACACCGGCATTGGTGTCCCCGACCATATGCTCAATACGATCTTTCACCGGTTTGAGGAAGAAGGTGCCTTTACAGACATTTCTTCTGGTGTAGGGCTGGGTCTTTCATTTGTACGCCATGTCGCCAGACTGAGCGACGGTACAGTTGCGCTCACTAGCAAAGAGGGAAAAGGCACCCGGGTCACGATCACATTGCCATTGGAGAAACCGTCCTACACATTACACACACCGACTGTGGCTTTAGAAAGTGATCTTTCTCTCGCGCTTGTGGAACTGTCGGATGCGCTTCCCTCCTCCTGTTTCCTCCCCTCAGATTTAGAATAAATGCAACCTCTTCTTTGCACCCCATCTGAACAGGTTGAAATAATAAAACATCACAGAAAAATGCCCAAAATTTTAAACAGGGTTGACGCCGTGCACGCGGTGTCAGCCCTGTTCTGCATTTGGTTAGAAATCCATGTCAATATAGGGATAGAACCGGATAAGGTAGAATAAGGGACCTGTTGACAAAGTCCCCTATGAAACGAGCTTGATGGTATAATAGAGCCCATAGGAGTGTGATGAGAAATGATGGGCCGTACAGACAAACAACTTCAGATGATTGTAATGGATCTGGGTGAACTGATACCAGATAACCATTTGCTTAAGA
>JAQWCP010000097.1 GCA_028705905.1 Oscillospiraceae bacterium | reverse complement strand
ATAATATGGTTGGATTTTTCAATGGCAACAGCCAACTTGCCGGATAATCCGGCGGCGATGTTCTCCTGTTCCGACTTACTACGCAGAAGCACATTCAGCGCGCCGACGACGGCGTCAGTTTTGGGCTGCTGAGGTGGATATTCTGCAGGCACCATGGAGATCGCACTGGATGGGCAGGCGTCAGCGCAATCTCCGCAACCGATACATTTTGCAACGTCAATGATGCTGTCCTCGGTGTCTGTTGCTCCCGTAGGGCAGACATAAAGGCACAAACAGTCCTTGGTACACAAACGTATATTTCCAACTGCATATTTCTGGGACATCCGCATTACCTCCCTTCCACCTTTTCAAATTTCCAGTTTGGCACCTTGCAAACAGGACAAATATCCGGCGGGGTCTTTCCTATGTAGACAAAACCACAGATGGTACAGACGTAAACTCCCGTATTTTCGAGCATGGCATCGCCCTCTTTCTGATATCGAGTCAAGAGGGACTTTAAAATCCGGGTAACCTTCTCACTCCAGACCAAAGCACGAAGCGCACCTCGATCATTCGCATCAGCTGCGATAGCATTTGCATTTGGGAAACCTTCCTCAAAGTCTTTTTCGATTAGAGCAATCAGTTTGTTGAAATCCGGGTTCTTGGCAGGTGCTGATGCGGTCTTAAAATATCCGGCCAGTTCATGAAAGAGGGCCGCTTCTTCCGGCTTATACTGTTTTTCACAGCCGCGGGCCAATTAGTACAAAGTGCACCAATCTCCAGCGGAGGCATCTCCTTCATATCTGCGGACGTTTCAATAACAGAGATTGGTTTTTTCTCTTCAGAGGCAGCAGACTCACCCTGTTTATGAAATTCACTTTTTGCAGCTCCGCAGAGAGGGCAAATCCAATCCTCTGGTAAATCCACCCATGCTGTACCCGGTGCGATGCCTACTTCAGGAATGCCTTTTGCTTCGTCATAGAGATACCCGCAGACAGAACATACATATTTCGCCATATCATTACCTCCTTCACTTGATTTCATGTATCTTAGAAAGACATCTTGGACAGAGTCCTTTAAAATATACGTTTTTATTATTGATCTTAAAATTACTCAAAGATCCGGGGACCAAAGAATCTATATCGATGGGGAAATCAAATATTGTCCCACAGGATTCACATTTAAAATGTCCATGACTTTCCGTTACAATATCGTATCTGGTTTCATGATCTTCTATTGTGATTCCGCTAACTAAACCTGCATCTATCATAATTCGCAAGGTATTATAAACTGTTGTTTTGGATAGTGTGGGGATATCCTTTTGAAGGTCGGTAAAGATCTGATCTGCGGTTGGATGGCAGTGCTTTTGAGCAAGATATTCTAAAACCTTCAACCTTTGATGTGAGAGGTTTATATTTTTTATCTTTAATTCTTGCTTTAAATCTTCAAATGAAGGCTTCATTCACTCACCACCTATGCTATACTAATTTATAATCATTACAAATTAGTAATCATTACATTTTAAGTATAACATTTTAAAATTGAAAATGCAATAGCATATCTGGGCTTTTGTCCAACTTTATATGGTGAAACATTGCTGTAAAACAAATGTTCTTTATGCGAACATCCAATCTGCTCACACATCCTCGAGAAAATCATGGCCTTTATACAAGGGGTTCCTAACCTGAAAACGTTAAAACCCCTTATTTATAGAGGGTTTTTTACAATATTACTCTTTTGTACTCGACATCAAGACAACACACTCACCGAGCGCACCTTGCGGCCGGTATCCTTCGATAAAAATTCGTTGAACATGCGTTATTCGGGAAAGTGAAAACAGTAAGGCAAAAACTCAGTATTCATGCGGGTTTGCGGCGAAGTGGCTCTCGGCCAAACCCCATCTCAAACCTGAAAAAACCGGCTGAATGACGAATTGCATATCATTTTAGGACGTTCCTGCTGATGGAACGTCCTTTTTCTATTTCAGCGGAGGTGAAAAGTCACATGACCAATATCATTGCCGTTGCCAACCAAAAGGGCGGCGTCGGCAAGACCACAACTTGTGCCAATCTCGGCATCGGGCTGGCACAGGAAGGGAAAAAGGTGCTGCTGGTGGACAGTGACCCGCAAGGCTCCCTGTCAATCAGCTTGGGCAATCCCCAGCCCGACCAACTGCCTGTGACGCTGGCGACAATCATGGGCAAAGTGCTGAATGAAGAACTCATCGTCCCCGGTGAGGGGCTTCTGCACCATGATGAGGGTGTTGACCTCATGCCCGCTAATATCGAGCTGTCCGGCATGGAGGTTTCGCTCGTCAACGCCATGAGCCGTGAAAAGATTCTGAAGCAGTATTTGGACTGCGTGAAGCGCCAATACGACTATGTGCTGCTGGACTGTATGCCCTCGTTGGGGATGCTGACCGTCAACGCGCTGGCCGCAGCCGACAGTGTGCTTATTCCCGTTCAGGCGCAGTATCTTCCGGCCAAGGGCCTTGAACAGCTTTTGCAGACGATCAACAAGGTTCGGCGGCAGATCAATCCAAAGCTCAAAATCGACGGTATTCTGCTGACGATGGTGGACAGCCGTACCACCTACGCCAAGGAAATCAGCGCCCTTCTGCGGGACACCTATGGCTCAAAGCTGAAAGTGTTCGACGTGGAGATTTCTCATTCTGTCCGTGCCGCCGAGATCAGCGCGGAGGGCAAAAGCATTTTCGCTCATGACCCAAAGGACAAGGTTGCCGAGGCATACCGGGAGCTGACGAAGGAGGTGTTGAAGATTGAAAAGCAGCGCCAAAAACATATGCAAGCATTGACCGAGAAGCCTTTATGAAGGATTTGGACGAACAGATGGAGAAGAAAAAACAGCAGACATTATTCTAAGGAATCTCTGATTTAATCCGCCCTACCCATGAGAAGTGATATCTGGTAAAATAGAAGGATCAAGACACGGGTGGTGCGGAAAAGTGAAAAACCAGCAGACTTTTACGGATATGGAATACAGCTGCCGCAAGAAGAAAACACGGCGGGAAGAATTTCTTGAAATTATGGAGGAAATTATCCCTTGGGACGAGTGGGTCGGCGTCATTGCGCCCTATTATCCCAGCGGCAGGCGGGGCCGTCCGCCTATGGGCATCGAGCGGATGCTGCGGATGTATCTGCTGCAGATCTGGTTCAATCTCTCCGATCCGGCCACGGAGGACGCGATCTACGACAGCTATGCCATGCGTAAATTTACCGGCATTGATTTCATGACGGAGGACGTTCCGGATGAGACGACGCTTTGCAAGTTCCGGCATCTTCTGGAGAAAAACGACCTGAACAAGCTGATTTTCGACGCCATCAACCGCGTCATGGTGGCCACCGGCCACATGATGAAGGGCGGCACGATTGTGGACGGCACCATCATCAACGCGCCCAGTTCCACGAAGAATGCGGAAAAGGCGCGCGACCCGGAGATGCACCAAACGAAGAAGGGCAGCGAATGGCGCTTTGGCATGAAGTGCCACATCGGCGTTGACGCCGGCAGCGGACTGGTTCACACCATAGAAGTGACTGCCGCCAATGAACATGACATAACCGTGGCGGCTCAGCTCATTCGTGAGGATGATGAGGTCGTGTACGGCGATTCCGGCTATCTGGGGATCCAAAAGCGCGCGGAGGTTCGGGATGACGCGCATTTGTCCGGAATTGACTACCGCATCAACCGCCGCCCGCACAGCCTGCCCAGAGTCTCCGACAACGCCATTGATTGGGAGCGTATGATCGAACATCAAAAATCTTCTGTCCACTGTAAGGTGGAGCACGCTTTCCGCATCATCAAATGCCAGTTCGGCTACACGAAAACCCGGTACCGGGGTCTGATGAAAAACGAAAACCGGCTGTACGCGATGTTTGCGTGCGCGAATCTTTATGCTCTGGCGAGAGCCGGGCGAAGTCTCCGACAGGCATGACAAGGGAGAAGTGCGCCCAATTCCGCATAAGCGGAAATGAATGCAGGTACATGGGCGCCAAAATCCGGCGCAAACGTTCAGGCAGCGGTGCCTTTTAACCCCATTTTCTTGAAAATCTCTGTTTGCCCTCATTTGTTCAGAGGTTCCCTAATATGTGTAAAACAAAAGATGCGCCCATTCCTGGGCGCATCTTTAATATTTCAGAATGAAAAATCTCCTACTCTGCGTTGTGACTATTGACATCACATCTTGTTTGTGGTAGTCTTTTGTTGTGATATAAAATAACACAACAAAATCAAACAATGGAAGGAAAATGTTTTATGCATTACACTGGTCAAGTTTACCGGCCGCCTGTCGAAGCATATACGCCCATGCTGGAAATTACCATTGGCTGTTCCCACAACAAGTGTGCATTTTGCACCATGTACCGTCAGACGCCATTCCGGGTATCTCCATTAAAAGATGTGGAAAATGACTTGCGAGAGCTGAAAGGGTATTATGGGCCGGACATTAAAAGGCTCTATTTATTGAATGGAGATCCTTTTGTGCTTTCCACGGAGAAACTGCTGGAAATAGCGGATTTGGTACATAAGTATTTCCCCAAAGTAGAGACCCTGAGTTGCTATGCATCCATCAACGAAATTCGTAATCGCAGTGTGGATGAGTTGAAAACTCTGCGGGCTGCTGGGTATAACGATCTTTACTTCGGGCTTGAAACCGCCTACGACCCAGCGCTTGCCATTATGAACAAGGGATTCACGACTGCGGAGGAATATGAAAACCTTAAGAAAATCCAAGATGCTGGCATGACCTACCGGGCTCTGCTGATGCCGGGTGTGGCCGGCAGGGGCAACGGCGAAATCAATGCGCTTGAAACCGCCAAGCTGCTAAACACCTATAAGCCTAATATGGTGTTGATTTTCACAACTTCTATCGCACCGGGTAGCGATCTTGCCAAAATCCGTGATGAAGGTGGATTCGTTGAAGCCACTGAGAGAGAGATTTTAGAAGAGATCAAACTGCTGTTGAAGGCGCTGGATATGGATGATGACTGTTTCTTCTTTGGTAGTCATCCGTTTGACCTGGTGCCAGTCAGCGGTTATTTCCGAGATAAGGAGCAGATCATACAGCAACTGGATGATGGGATGAAAAAACTACATCCTAAGATTCTGGACGGTGTTTACAAGCGCGGCGCGATTTGATCTTCCCAAAGGATGAAAAAGCGGGCCGATAGAATGCAGCCCGCTTTTTCACATTTAAGAAATAATCGCGGGGTGAGAAAAGGTATCATATTGTGGAGATGAATCTATGTTCAAAGAGAAAAAGAATGTTACCGTGGCGATCAAAGGCGTCATTGACGATATAACTCGGGATTGGGAAGGCCCAGGGGAATATGCGTTAGATGGGGACACGCATTTTGTCGCCTACAACGACTATGCAGGGAATGCAGTTACAAAGACTGGCATACATATTCGTAGCGATGCGTTATTACTCCATCGTGTGGGAGCAATTACATCTGACATACTGTTTAGACCCAATGAAGATACTATTGTGAAATATGACGCATTTGGGATGCAGACCACTTATATCCTCCACACAACTCAATTCAGACTCTATGAGATGCAAAATGGTATTTGGGTTCACTTGGAATACAGTTTGAATGACACAAATGGACATACAGAGATAGAAGGAATCCAGGATGTCCATGTGTTCTATGAGTAACTTTTGCGGATGGATAGAGAAGAAACTTCCATTAGAGCAATTCATCCATAAATCGTAGAACAAAAGCAGTAGGTATACTCACAAGAGGGAGGTTGTAATGAACTACAAGAAATACGCTGAAATGTTATGTAATGCGTAGGAAACTTGCGTTCCCATTTCTCAACTGACAGAACTGGAGCCGTCCATGAGTGTGAGGGATGCATACCTGATTCAATTGGAAAATGTAGCGCGGCGGAAGTCTTTGGGTCAAAAAGTCATCGGCATGAAAATAGGCTTGACCAGTCGAGCTATGCAAGAATTGATGGGTGTAGCCACACCAGATTATGGTCATCTACTCAAACTGCGCCAAACGATCGCCCACAGTGTCGCCATGTCCATTTTGGTGCTGAATCTCAGAAAGATTCAGTGCGCACTTCTGCGGTTGCTTGCTCTTTTGGCATTATGGATGGTCCTGCAAAAAAAGCAGCCTTTGTTCAGTTGACATTATAATAGTCTTGATATGTTGCATTTGAAAAGAAAAGGGGTTAAAAGATGGCCAGACTGCTTTATCAGGGACATGGAAGCTATCGAATTAGGACAGATAAAGGTCTCGTAATTTATATCGATCCCTATGCAGGGAAAGGTTATGATATCCCTGCTGATTTGGTATTGGTTTCCCACGAACATTTCGACCATAATCATATTGATCTCGTAAAACTTAAAAGCGGGGGTCGAATCTACAGGAGCCGCGACTTACAAAACAGCGGCAGATATTTGTCGG
>JAQWCP010000096.1 GCA_028705905.1 Oscillospiraceae bacterium | reverse complement strand
CCTCCCTAAAATAAAAAATGAGCGACCACCAGCCGGTGGCCGCTCCGCTTATTATACGGGAATATAGCAGGTGCAAGGGTGAGAGCCTATATGTGTCTGAATGAAGCCTCGCCTAAATGGATCGGGCAAAAAGACCCAAATTTCAGAAGTTCATAACTCGCTTGCCATATTTAAGATGCAACAAGCAGCGGCGTGAAAGCTCTTTGTTTTCACGCCGCTACTTGTTTGGTTTTTCTAGGTATTCATTTTGGATAGATTGTGGTTTTGCGCTCGTGCGGATTGTAAATAGTCAGTCAGACCGCAAATATCCTCATATTGCTTTTTGTACTTCATCGCATGAACTCCGTGCCGTGTGATGATTCTGCTTATTTGCAGTAATTTTGCCGAGGCCAGCGGCACTCCTTGCTCAATAAGTCGATTCCCATTTTTTCGGTAACGCAAAATAAAAAACCAATGCCATTCAATTCTCAGACCTAACAGCCACATCCTCATTTTTTCCATATTGTTTGTCCTCCCATTTGATTAATTTAACGGCACGTTATATAATCTAATGGATTAAGTATAGCAAACAAATATGTCGAAACAGCGAGATGTGTGTCGAGGTCAGGGAAAATATGTTTTGCTCCAAAAAAATAAACTATGAGCGTTCAGATATTTTGCATATTGGAAATAAGGGCATCAACGATATTTAAAATTGCCTTACGCTTGCTGATTGACAATGACTCAATCCTGCTCCACAACACATTGGCGGAGATTTGCTCACCCAACTTGACATTATTCAGAACAAGTGCGTCAGCCGAAACATCCAGACAATCCGCGATACGCAGAAGTGTTTCTAATTTGGGTGTCTTGCGGCCGCGCTCAAGATCGCTGAGATAAGTCGTGCTGATGCCGGCTATTTCAGCAAAGTCTTCCTGTTTAATACTTTTCGCTTTTCGATACTTCGCAATATTCTTTCCAATCGATTTTACATCCATGTTATATAGCCTCCCATAACACAATCTATTTGATTAAGTAATTTACAAATAGTATATGTTGGACGGCGTTTCCCTTACACCATCAAGGAGGCGCACAAGATAATCTAATAGATTAGATATACGGAAAAAGGAGGAACGAAAGTGAAATCATGTGCGTTTACTGGCCATCGGCTCCAGAAGCTTCCTTGCGGCGGAGATGAAGATCATCCATCTATTATCAAACTCAAAAATGAGTTGCTACACCAAGTTGAACGACTTTATTTACAGCGTGGTATTACAGAATTTTATGCAGGAGGCGCTGTTGGCACAGATCAATGGGCAGCAGAAGCAGTACTATCCCTGCGGAAGAAACATTCAGATATCCACCTCCATATCATTGTTCCATTTCGCAGGCAATCGGAGCGTTTTACTTCTGAACAAAAGCGGCGCTATGAAAAATCCTGTAAGAAAGCAGACACGGTGGTTATATTACAGGAGGACTATTCCGACAACTGCTTTTTTATCAGAAATGATTATCTTGTGGAGCGTGGTGATGTACTGATTGCCGTCTATGATAGGGCAAGCAAAGCACGTAGCGGCACAGGATATACAGTCAATCGGGCGATTGCGAAGAATAGAAACATCATATTTATCAATCCTCAAACCGCAGAGATTTCGTATCACATCGGTTATGCCGGTGGGAACAACTCATAAGTATCATTTATTTGATGCTTTTACACACATCGAAGACTGACGTTTCCATCGGCGTATTCATGAGCGGCTGATAATGTTATATACAGTTTGATTATGGAAACCTTTTTGGATTTTGGGCAAAAATAAAAGCGCAACCGACTTTTTAAGCCGATTGCGCTTTATAACCGATATTTGATTTATGGCGCTGAAGTAAGGAACAGCAAGTATTCCAATTATACTATTGCATTAGGAATGGTTATCAGTTTTATTGGTTGATTACCATGTAGGATTGCTTTTGGAAAGCTCCCATTCTCCATATCTGCTTTCGTGTCCCTTTTCATATGCCATGAAAAAATCCTGTTCGCTACAGGGCGTCATTTCCGCATGCAAATCTTCGCGTATTTCATCGTCCATGAGTCCTACTGCGAAGTCAAAATCCAATTTGTACCCGTTTTTGTTCGTAACTGTCATTTTCGGACGTCTTTCGCTTATTTAACTATTATTCTACCATATTTTATTATTTCTTCAATGCATATTTGCCGAACTTGTTTTCATTTAATGTGCAATCTGCATTTGCATTTTCATTCTTTTGTATGCGCCTGAATTGCCGCAAGGGAATTCATAATGGAGTCAATGCCGTCCTCGCCCAAAACATCCGAAACCTCATTGAACCGGATGCTATCGGATTTCCGCATTTTGCGCGGCAAATCCTGGGAAATATCCGGTTCCATCATTTTTTCCTGCTGAACGGACTTGTGCTGCTCCAATATCTGCATAACAACTTTTTCGATTGTGGCATAATCCAGAGGCACCGGTATAGATATGTCCGGAGTTTCTTTGCAATTTAAGTAGTGTAGTACAGTGTTAACAATAAACTGGGCCTTGCGCCGGCCCTGTTCATTCAACAGTCCCACAACCTGCCGGTGATGCGGATCTCCTGGACTGAATTGGATGGTGAATTTATAGATGTCCTTTTTGCTGTTCACTTTCATCGCCCTCCAACCTTGGAGGCGGCATACATGATCTCATATCCCTTTGCGTTGGCTATGATCTCATCAACAAAAATGGCAGACCCCACCTTGCCGGACGCTTCAATTTGCCGGTGCAACAGAATGGCGCCGCCGCCGGTCAAAATCACCTTGCCGGTACGTAGGTCAATCATGCGCTCCCGCAGTTTACTGAAAAGATCGATTACAAACGCCTGGGCGCTTTTCTCCACTATCGCAGCAATCTTGCTGTTATACTCGGTTTCCTTGCCCAAGAGGATTGCATCAATATCGGATTCATCCAACAGCAGGTCAAAATCCGCATTTACCTTTGAACGCACGCGATTGTATAGGGTGATTACACCGTTTTCAAGAGAATCGCAGGAGGACCAGTCGGCGGAACCATAACTGAGCTGCAAGTAATCGGCAGTAAAAC
This sequence comes from Oscillospiraceae bacterium, assembly GCA_028705905.1. GTDB lineage: Bacteria > Bacillota > Clostridia > Oscillospirales > Oscillospiraceae > RGIG529. The sequence goes on along the minus strand of JAQWCP010000096.1, from coordinate 3,369 downwards.
CGCCTATGTCGAGCAGTGTAAGCTTTGGCTGTTTGCCGATTTGAAGCTGTTTATAGATCGGCGAAATGGCCGCATATGCCTGCGGAAAACAGACCGCCTCATTGATATAGACAGCATACGCTTTTCCGTTCAGAGTAAACTCAATTACATCGCGGTCCAGAAAATAGCGGACAAACTTCTTGTGCTGCGTTCCGTAATGGGCGGGGGGCAATCCAACTGCGAGCTGTATATCAATGATCTCATCGTCAGAATATGCTCCCACCGCTTCAATCTCATAGGCAATGGCAAAGAGTGTCAGCACGAAAAATCTTTCATCTGCCGTCTTATCCCGCATATATGGGATGCGCTGGTCGGAGAGCGTGTAGTACTTCCCTTTACAGTGCAGGATGCTATCTCCGAATGGAGGCCGGTTATCGCTTTCAACGAGACCGGAGGTGAAGGTTTTGTGCACGGTTTTGATTTGTTTATTCCCGTGATCGATGGCAATTAACATGAATATCCACTCCTTTTTGCTTTATACTTACTCTTTACGGTTTTAATACGCATTATTTCAACAAAAAACAAAAAAAGATGCCCGAATTACTCCGGGCATCTTTCTCTTTCCGCTGAAAACGGTGGCTGATCTGTACCAGCCAAATTTTCTATGTATATAATTGTTCCATCGCGCTTTCAAAGGAGAGGATGGGAAGATGCTTTGCTTCGACAAGAGAGAACCCTATCTCCTTGCCGTCTTTATCGCAGGCAAAGGCATTTTCCGACTCCACCGCCGCCTCCAGCTCGTCAAGATAGGCATAAACATTGCCATGCCGATCCATCAAATAGTTGGAGACCCTGCCTAATTCGCATCCGTTTAAAATCAACCGCGCCGTTTCCGGCAAAGGCATTAACAGGCGGCTGCGGTCACGCACTGAGTCTTCCATATCAAAGATGCTCTGCTGCCCCCAAAAGGACATGCCGCGTGATTTGCGTTCCATATAAGCAAAGTGTTCCGTTTTTGTCAACGTCATCTGCGTGACCCGCGAAATGTTTGTATCCATTGCCTCCAGGTCAATGTACTCATTAGGCCGGTGCTCGTTATAATATCCGGCGCTGATGTTGACGGCGGCGGTTTTGAGCTTGGGCGCAATCACGGAGATATCGCTGAAACTGCCTCCAGCCTCCTTAAATCCGAATTCGCAGATGTAATCCGTAAAGTCCGGATTGTCGCATCCGTAGAAAACTGCGTCATTGGCGCCGCGCCGATCAAGCTCAACAATATAATTGACTTTGGGTCGGATATTGCTTTTGGCAAACTCTCTGGCGCCGTTGCCTCCCGTTTCTTCGTCCTCACAGAAAAGCACATAACAGTGTGCGGCGCGGAGGATGTGCAGAATCATATAGACGCCGGAGCGGTCATCGCCGCCGATGCCATAGGGGGACATGGCATATCTGCCGTCCTCGGAATAGCAGATAACTGTTGGTAGCTCCTGATGCACGGTGTCAAGATGCGCTACCAGCAGAACTGGAATTTCACCGGGTGCATACAGATAACCTTTGGCATTGGTAACAGAATAGCCCATGGCTTTTAGCTCTTTTGCCAGGTTGTGCTTTAGTTCCTTCTGTCGCATCTGTAAGATGTTCTCGAAGGAGAAATTGGCGTTGTCATCGATAGTTCGTTCTATTCGATTCATTTTGCACCTCTTTTCTTTCATCATGCCGCATCCAGTGCCGTTCGCGGGCAAAGTGTTCCGCCGATGGTGGCGCAAATTGTATGTACGCCGCACTCGGCGCAGGGTGCGATTGTTGTTTGATAACAGTCAAAGCACACCTCACGCAGATGCCCGCGCCGATTAAAGGCTGGATACATTGTATCGGTAGTGACCCTGCCGCAAGCAGCGCAGATGTGCAGACAGGCGCTGCAGTAATACACGCCGTCCAGATATCGCGTACTGTCTTTCGGCACAGTCCGGCCGCAGTCTTGGCAAACGACCAGCTCCTCACAGTTGCATTTGAGAGCACCGCTTCCATATGGGCGCCCACAGCAGACGCAAAGAGAAGGATGCCCTATTCGTATTTTTTCCGTTGGCTTCGTCGCCTTGAGAATGGAAAGGTTTCCTTGAAAGGAATAGTCTGCATATTGCCGACTCCCCGGAACTGTTTCATAGCTCTCGTTGATGTCTTCGCGTTTTACCTTGAAAGTCCAAAGGTCGGGTACTCCGAGACAGCGCGCAATGGCATTTTGGACGATGCTCCTGTACTGTTCTGTTAACTCGTTGCTGCTGTCTGGGTAGAGTCGTGATTGGATCAGTTGCCCGTCGTGATAAAAGAACATCTGCCGGTTGCGGCGCGGAACCTTATGAAAATCCTTCTTGACATCCGAATCGACTGTATAGAGCACCATGCTCACGCTGTCTGTCATGTATGAAAGACAGCCGGCCTGATAGCTTCCCCCGCTGAGCTTGTGGCATGAATTCCAAGTGCTGTCCTTGTTCGACATTTCTAGAAAGTCGCAGGGATGCACCGAGAGAAGAACGGTTTTTTGCATCTGCAGCGGATTTAGCGCATCGGCGAGCTGAGCAAATACCGCATTGTAGCGGGTGTGCTTGTCAACGCCGAATGTCTTGCAGAGCTTGCCGATGATGCGGCTCGATTTCTGTCCTTCCACACATTTAATGCCGCCGCTGGTGCGGACAATCTCCAACTTTTCCGGTGACAGAGTTTGGCTGTACTCGGAAACCGCAGCGTTCAGTGCTGTATGAAAAACACGCTGCCGGTTCGCCGGTATTACCTCATCTGCCAACTCGGAGAGCGTATAGCAGACCTCGTCCACAATATCAGAATCGATATTACGCCCCTCCGCATAATCAAATACAACGGCAAGCGCCTGTTCGTTCCAGTTAGGGTGACGGCGCAACAAATCAATCAGATTTGCTTTCTGCTTCTTCCATTCGCTTAAGTTTGCCATGACGCCGGTTTCTGAAAATGATTTTTCGTACTTATACATAACGCCGTAAAACGCATGCTTCAATTCTTCCATGTAGATCATCCTTTCTCTTCGTTGTCTGTTTCTTTTAGTGAGAGCCAGTTACAGTTTGGATATATACCGCGTTTGCAGCCCACACAATTTGTAGTGGAGCAGTACTCAGTCATGCGGCTGCGGCAGGTATCAATGCCGATATAGTCACTGGAAGCATACATAAAACCTGCAGGATGTCGTCGGATAAGCCATCCGCCGCAGATATCGCAGTCTTTTTCCTCCCACTTCACCGCCTCTGCCTTGTCCCACTCAATTTGCTCGCCACATTCCAGGCAAAACTTCCATCGAATGGGGGCATAGCTTGTATTGCCCGACTGAAGCCTTGTGTTACATTTGGTACAACAATATTGCGG
>JAQWCP010000095.1 GCA_028705905.1 Oscillospiraceae bacterium | reverse complement strand
TTGATTGTTTAATTTTGCGGACAACCCGTCCAACTCTTTTTTTGTTTTTGCCGTTTCCTTCTCCAAGCGGCGGCGCTCAGCCGCCAAATCTACCAATTCATTCAGCGGCATAAAAATCTTTGTGTCGGGCGTAATGGCACTGACCATGCCAGATTGATCCTCTGGCGCATGGGTTGTAACCTCAATCTGTGTGGCATACGCAAGCCTCGCAATGAACGCCTCACAGCGGATATATGCGTCTCCTTGCTCTGTTGCAATAACCAGCTTCGCCTTTCGAGAAGGCGGAACATTCATTTCAGCCCTTCTGGAACGAACCGCCCGAATGGCGTCCATCACCCGTTCCATGTCTTCTTCCTCCGCCTTAAATTCCAAAGACTCTTGATAGGCCGGCCAGGAAGACGTCATCAATGTTTCTCCCTCGTGAGGTAGCGCCTGCCAAATCTCTTCTGTAATGAACGGCATAAACGGATGCAACAATTTTAGCGTTTCGGTGAGAACGTAGCACAAAACCTGTTGTGCGCGAATATTGCTGTCGCTCTCCTTCTGGCTCAACCTTGTTTTCGTCAGCTCAATATACCAATCGCAGTACGAATCCCAAATAAAATCATAGATCTTGCTGACTGCGATGCCAAGCTCATACCGGTCAATATTATCTGTCACCTCAGCAATCAAGGCATTGAGTTTGGACAAGATCCAGCGATCCTCAATCTCCAATTGTGTGGGCAGTTCATTTTTCTCAATGGTCAGGTTCATCAACAAGAATCGGGAGGCATTCCAGATTTTATTGGCAAAGTTCCGCATTGCCTCACAACGCTCGACATAGAAACGCATATCGTTTCCCGGGCTGTTTCCCATGACCATGTTGAGGCGCAAAGCATCCGCTCCATACGTTTCAATCATCTCCAATGGATCAATGCCGTTGCCCAAAGACTTTGACATTTTTCGCCCTTGCGCATCTCGCACCAGGCCATGGATAAACACAGTATGGAACGGAATCTGCTTCATATGTTCCATGCCGGAAAAAATCATCCGTGCCACCCAGAAAAAGATGATGTCATACGCCGTGACCAAAACGTCTGTGGGATAAAAATATTCCAAATCCGGCGTTTTGTCCGGCCAGCCCAGTGTGGAGAACGGCCACAGAGCAGAAGAAAACCACGTGTCCAGCACATCTTCGTCCCGTGTTAGATGGCTGCCCCCGCACTTTTCACAGCTGGTTGGATCTTCCCGGCTCACATTGATATGGCCGCAGTCGTCACAATACCAAGCTGGAATCTGGTGGCCCCACCAGAGCTGCCTGGAAATGCACCAGTCGTGGATATTCTCCATCCAATTGAGATATGTCTTGGCAAACCGCTCCGGTATAAACTGGATTTCTTTATCTTCCACCACACGGACGGCTTCTTTTGCCAGCGGTTCCATTTTTACAAACCACTGTGCAGAAATCATCGGCTCAATATCTGCGCCACAACGATAGCAAGTACCAACGCTGTGGGTATGATCCTCTGTTTTCACCAGATACCCTTGTTCTTCCAAATCATGCACCACTGCTTTTCTAGCTTCATATCGATCTAAGCCCTGATAAATCCCGCCGTTTTCGTTGACAACACCTGTTTCATCCAATACGCAGATGGAAGGCAGATTTTGACGCAACCCCACCTCAAAGTCGTTGGGGTCGTGTGCCGGCGTCATTTTCACACAACCGGTGCCAAATTCCCGATCCACATATTCGTCCGCTACAATTGGGATTTCCCGGTTGACCAAAGGCAAGATAATCGTTTTCCCAACCAGATGGGTGTAACGGGGATCATCCGGATGCACCGCAACGCCTGTATCCCCCAGCATCGTCTCCGGTCTTGTAGTCGCAACAATCAAAGCTTCGTCCGAGTCTTTGACTGGATAGCGAATATGCCAAAAATGGCCTGGCTTTTCTTCATGCTCCACTTCCACATCGGACAAAGCAGTGGCGCAAACCGGACACCAATTGACGATTCTGCTTCCTTTATAAATCAGTCCCTTTTCATACAAAGACACAAAAACTTCTCGTACAGCTTTTGAACAGCCTTCATCCATGGTAAACCGTTCCCGCTCCCAATCGCAGGAAGCCCCCAACCGCTTGAGCTGGTTGATAATTTGGCCGCCATAGTTGTGCTTCCACGCCCAAACTTCTTCGATAAAGGCTTCTCGGCCCAAGTCATACCGCGTCTTTCCCTCTTTGCGCAGCTTTTCTTCCACTTTAATCTGCGTGGCAATACCCGCATGATCCGTACCTGGAATCCACAAAGCGGCATAGCCCTGCATGCGCTTGGTTCGAATCAAAATATCCTGTAATGTATCATCACAAGCGTGTCCAATATGCAGCTGCGCCGTCACATTGGGAGGCGGAATGACAATCGTAAACGGTTTCTTTGCGGGGTCAATGACGCCGCGAAAGCACCCTTTGTCCGTCCACATTTGATAAATTTTCCCCTCAACCTGTTTGGGGTCGTATACTTTTGGTAATTCTTTCGTCAACGTTTTCCACTCCTAAACGGTAATCTTTCCTTTACTCCGTTGCAAAGTTGGTGAAATAGCCCTGGATCAACACAACAGGCGTACCGCGGTCACCGCTGCCGGTGGTCAAATCGCAAAGGCTTCCCACCAAATCGCTGATCCGGCGCGGTGTGGTACCCTGCGCCTGCATATCCCCAACCAGATTACCATCTTTCTCTTTGATTTTTTGCCGCATGGCATCCGCCAATTCGTCGCCGGATAAATGGGAAAAATCATTGTCGGCAAAATACTTCATCTTCAATTCGTTCGGCGTGCCATCCAGCCCTTTTGTATAAGCAGGAGAAACAACCGGATCTGCCAGTTCCCAGATGCCACCCGCAGGACCTTTAAACCCGCCGTCTCCGTAAACCAAAACTTCCACGTGTTTTCCGGTCCGCTTATTCATCTCTATTTGCAAACTGTCTACAAACACTTGTGTGTCCCGCGGAAAGAGCTTGACCCGGTCGTCACTCGCTTTATTGGACCCCAAAAGACCATAGTCCGGATTATACCCGCTGCCATCAATAGAAGTGGTTAAAAGTTCGTCCAGTGAATAGACAATCTCTGCACCTGCTTTTTTCAAAATGGACTTTGTTCTTTTCCTCGTGTGAATGTCACAATTTAAAACATGAGAAGTATACTTCAAAATATACTTGGGATCGTTGGAAAATACAATCTCGATATTGTCGCCCAAACTCCTGTAAAATTCAATATAGTCAACACCAGTAAAGCGGTGGACTGTTTCCGTGCCAAATTTCTTCCGAAATTCGTCCAAGGTAAAATGATCTACATAAGGATCTACGCCTTTGTCATCAATCATGTCCCAAGTTAAAATCCCGTTTCCCACTTCATCATCCGGATATGCCAATTGAATGCAAAGTTTGTCAACTCCCATGGCAATTCCACGGAGCAGGACAGAAAAGCGATTTCGGCTCAAAATAGGAAACACCAATCCCAGCGTTCCGCCGCCAAATTTTTGACGCACATCTGCAGCAATCTGCTCACAGGTGGCATAGTTTCCTTGGGTGCGTGCAACAACCGCCTCTGTTACACCGATAATATCCCCGTTTTGAATGGAAAACCCTTCTTTTTCAGCTGCAGTGCAGACACTTTCGCCAATGGCACTGACTAAATCGTCTCCAGCCTGAAAAATAGGAGTAATAATTCCTCTTGATGTCACACCAGTGTACCGCATTGTATCATGTCCTTTCCTTTACACAACGTTCCCTTTGTCTATTGCAATGAACCAGAAAACGAAATGCCTTCTCTATCAAGTTTCTCTCGTGTCTCCTCTTGCAGCTTCAAACGTAAATCAACCAGAAAAGGGAACGGAGTCACTTCCCGCTCTCCATATGTTAGATTGAGCGTATATTCCAAGGGCAGCCACGAATCCAGCGGGCTTTCATTGTGCTGTATCACAGCTTCCAATTTGTCCAAAGCACGCCATAATCGAGCCTCTTCTGTCTTGCCTTCCGCCATCTCCAAAAACAGCCCTTGAAATCGCTGTCTGGTGTCATCGGGCAGAAGGGACAGTAGCCCATCGATGGCCTGCTCCTCTTTCCGCTGATCTGCTTCTGTTTTTTGGAAAGAAGGAACATCTCCCGTGACAGCTTCCCCTATGTCATGGATGAGACACATGCGCAGAAGACGATCAACATCAACTTTCGGAAATTCATCTTCCAAAAGAAGCGCAAACACCGCCAGCCGCCACGAATGGGCGGCTACTGTTTCCGGTGTACCCGCCTGCGTCACACAATGCCGCGTTCCGCTTTTCAGCGGTTCGATCCGATTCATAAATCGCAGCAGTACTTCCGGTGTCATATACGTTCTCCTTCTCCAGTGAAAATGGCAATAGGAGCAATGTCCCTACTGACATTTTTATATCATACCAATATTTTTTCATTCTGTAAAGTCTGCAATCACTTTCCCGTTCAATTTTTCTTCTGTTTCGCCTTCTGACAAGGTCATCTCCCCTATTTTTGTTGCAATACACCGGCAAATGGGGATGCCTTGCCCCCAAAACTTCTCTTCATAATCTGTCATGCAACCCACCGGGCCATCGGCATGCAGGTCATATGTAACCTCGGAAAGCGCATAACCGCATCGCTCAAATTCCTCCAGCGAAAACGCAAACAGCGGTTGATTATCTGTTTTAAAATGAATCTGTCCGCCCAACTGCAAAAGCGGATCATATAGTTGCAAAAAACGTTCACTGGTCAGCCGGCGTTTGGCATGCTTCTTTCCAGGCCATGGATCACAGAAATTGATATAAATCCGCTCAATTTCATGGCGTTCAAAAAATTTTGAAATTTGCGCCACATCTTCTGAAACAAAACACACATTCGAAAGCTCTTGTTGCATCGCACGCTCCATGGCCATCACCATTGCTTCCGGAACACGTTCTATGGCAACATATAAGATATCTGGATTTTGCTCCGCCAAACCAATTGTAAACTGCCCTTTCCCGCATCCCAATTCCACACGCAACGGCGCATCCGCATGCTTGAATTGTCTGCGCCATACACCCTTCCATCTCTCTGGCTCTTGCACCCATACTGTTTGGCAGCGTTCCATGCGCGGAATTAAATTTGGTTTTTTTCGCATTCGCAAAGCACTTCTCCCCTTCCTTTTCACCAGCAGTCATTATATAAGAAACGTTCAGATTGGACAAGTACTTTTTCAAAAAGTGTCAAAAAGGACTTGAATTTTCCATTCAAATGCAGTATACTGTTTTTCATAGTCTGTTTTGAATAGACGAAATCATCACGGGGCGTAGCGCAGTTTGGTAGCGCACCTGCTTTGGGAGCAGGGGGTCGCAGGTTCGAATCCTGTCACCCCGACCATGTCGAATGTTCATAAGGACACTGAACATTCCGTAGACAGGAGTAACCGAAAGGTTGCTCCTGTTTTCGTTATCCGGCCTTGCGCGTGATGTACTCAACAGCAACGCCCTGTCTTGTGTCTATCATCACGCTCTGCGGGAGGCAAGCAACCTCAGGCGTGTCAAGTGTGCCGATGAAATTATAGTGGATTTCAAGCTGTTGCGTCCGGCCCTTGCCCACGCCTACGGCCTGATGGACAACAATCTTTTCAACAAGCTCATTGAGGATAAGCGGCGTAAGCTCTTGAATGTCAGTGTACTTCTTTACCGTTCGCAGAAAGCTGGCCGCGCTGTGCTTCTGCTTTTCCTCCATGTCAATCTCCGCTTGCAGGGCGGAGATTTTCTTTTTTAGGGCAAGCTGTTCATCATCATACCGTTTGGTAATCATCATAAAGCGCTCGTCCGAGAGCTTGCCGTTTGTGTTGTCCTCGTAGGTTTTGGTAAAAAGCACATCCAGTTCGGCACAACGGGCCAACATGGCCCGAAGCTCCTGCGCCCTGCGTTTGCTTTCCTTTTCGACCTCTTTCAAAGATTTCGACATCAAGAGCTGCACAAAATCTTCTTCCTTGTCCTGTAAAAACGCTGTCATGCGCCGGATTTCCAAAAGCATAACCTGTTCCAGCGCATCGGCCCGGATATAATGGGTATCGTTGCAAACGCCACGGTTTCCCTTGTAATTGGAGCAGTTGAAATACTTTAGCTCCGTGTTGGGGTGGTTCACATTGAAATAGAGCTTGCGGCCACAGTCAGCACAGTATAGGAGGCCGGAAAACATATGCTTTTCTGCATTCTTCGGTTGCCGCCGTTTATTCCCCTCACGGATACGCTGTACCATTTCCCAAGTCTGGCGGTCTATGATGGCCTCATGGACCCCCTCAGAAACAACTTGGTTTTCCTCCGGGTTTTCAAACCGCTGCTTATTCTTGAAGGACTTGGAGTAGGTTTTGAAATTGACTATATCCCCCATGTACTCGCGGGCATTGAGGATTTTATTGATAGTGGTTTTGCACCAGTAATAAGGGCTGTCCTTGTATGCGCC
>JAQWCP010000094.1 GCA_028705905.1 Oscillospiraceae bacterium | reverse complement strand
TTGGTGCAAGCGGCGAGTGTTATGTCCGGTTTGCGATCACGCGCCCGGTTGCCCGGATCAACGAAGCAATCGAACGGATGCGGAAGATGAACTTATGAAACTCGCCCACCACCTCTCGATAAAGAATGGCCACCTCACCATCAACGGGCTGGACTGCGTAGCGCTCGCAGAAAAATACGGGACGCCGCTGTACGTGACAAGCGAGGACCGGGTTGTCGAACAGTTCGAGAGTTACCAAAAATCTCTCGGGGCACGCTACCCGAAGGTGCAGGTGCTCTTTGCGGCAAAGGCAAACGGCAACCTCGCCCTGATGCGGGCGCTCGCCCAGAAGGGGGCGGGGGCAGATGTCTTCTCCTCAGGAGAACTCAACCTTGCGCTCGAAGCCGGCATGGCCCCGGAGAAGCTGCTCTTCAACGGGAGCTCCAAGACACCGGCAGACCTGAAACTGGCCGTGGAAAAGGGCGTGAAGGTCTCGCTCGATTCCCTTGATGAACTCCACCAGCTCGAAGCCGTTGCAGCGGCTGCCGGAAAGACCGTGAAGGTCTCGTTCATGCTTTATTTTATCAGAGTGTTCAATTTATTATTGCAATTTTCATCGAAATAGAATTGTGTATTAAAAACAATATCACCGTTAGCATTGGCGTTGTTTACTGACTGCAGCGCAAATGAGGTTGCCTATGCCGCGAAGCGCCCGAGACGAAACAGAGTGCATATAGAAAAAATGAAATTTAGGATATTAGCTGTAATTGAGTGAAATTTATTTCGTTTGAAAGGTGATGATGATGATGGAACATATACTTATTACATTTTTAGCGTGTTTCGTTATATTTTTGATTTGTTATATAGGCAGGATGCATCAAAAAATTCAAAGATTACATAATGATAAAGACCATGACACATTAACCGGAGCTTATAATCGAACGGGATTTATTAGACGTACGGAAAAGATTATTCAGGACTGTACTGTATCAGATGAACTTTGCGTATTGTTTTTTAACATTAAAGGTTTTAAGGTCATTAATGAATTATTTGGCCTGGATGCTGGAGATAAAGTTTTACGTCAAAGTGTGGAACTGCTTCAAACATCTCAACTAAAACCACTCCTCACTGCCCGCATAGAAGCAGATCATTTTGTATGCTTAATTAGACAGTCTAATCTAATTTATGATGAACTTGTTAGCTTGTGCCACCGCACTTATGTGATGGACGATAAACAATTTAATTTTTATTGCCGCTGCGGTATCTATATGGTTACGGATAAAACGATAAATGTCAGTAGCATGTTTGATCGTGCTAAATTGGCCAAAGAGTTTATTTTAGATGATTACGCTCAGCCATACGCGATCTATGATAACAGTATGCGTGATGGTTTTGTCGCAAAAAATGAACTGACAAGCCAACTGCTACGTGCGTTAAAAGATAACGAGGTCAAAGTCTATTACCAACCCATTTATGAAGCTAAAACCAAAAAAGCCGTGTCTGCAGAGGCATTAGTTCGTTGGGAGAATTCCCAGATGGGTCAACTTTTTCCTGGTCAATTTATCCCAATACTTGAAGAAAACGGCTATATTTCAGAGTTGGATCTTTATATAGCAAATCATACTACAGAGTTTCTACGTAATCGGACAGCTCAGGGGAAATTTACTATTCCTGTATCACTTAATTTGTCACGCAAGGATTTCTACAACACAAAAATGATTGATATGTTGATATCCAACCTTCGTGACACTTATCTACCTGTTGGATATGTTTGCATCGAAATAACAGAATCTGCGTATGCCTCACTTGCAGAGCATAATAGTGAAATTCTAAATATGATAAAAAAAATGGGCGTAAAAATTCTTCTTGACGATTTTGGAAGCGGTTACTCTTCCTTTAGTGCAATTCAAGATTTTGATTTTGATATTATTAAATTGGACATCGGTTTTACTCGCCAAATTGGTGTTAACAAGAATGCTGAATGGATTATACAATCCATTATTGATATGAGTCACCATATCGGTTCAAAGGTAATAGCAGAAGGCGTTGAGACACAGCAACAAGCTGATTTCCTTGTAGGTATGAACTGTGATTACATACAAGGTTACTTGTACTCCAAACCGTTGTCACAGCCAGAATTTGAAAACCTGCTGGATCGTTATCAGGAGACAATAGCGTAGCTCAAATGACAAAAGCCTTTAAGTTCAAACCTGCATCTTCCGGCTTGCCATCAAGCGCTCGATACTATGTACTCCAACAACGGTATCGAGCCGAAAGACAGTTTAGCCGGCAGCCAATTGGACACCTTGAGAATGTCTGGTGAGTCGGAACAGACCGACGCTTCCCTATCTTAGGGAGGGCGTCCCGAATTCTGTGTAAACAGTCAAAAGCAGTGAGAATAGAGCAAATTATTTCAGGGGAGCAGCTTCGCTTTGAGGAACTGCACCCTTGCGGTTATATTAACGGCAAGGGTGTCGCATGTCAAGGATCAGATGCTCAATCAGGCATTCTGTCAGCATAGTAGACCGCCAGCTGAGCGTGGATTATGCTCCAGTCCTGCCACCTGCCGGTCCATTTTTTTGTAATGTCCGTCATTGCCAGATATAGCATCTTTAGCAGGCTGTCATCGGTGGGGAAAACGGATTTTGCCTTGGTCACCTTGCGCAACTGACGGTTAAATCCCTCAATGGCGTTGGTGGTATAAATCAGCCTCCGGACTTCCTGCGGGAACTTGAAGTAGGTGCTCAGATTGGGCCAATTGTCCTGCCAGGAGGCCGAAATCTTAGGATACTTCTTGTCCTAACGATGGGCAAACACCTCAAGTGCCTCCAAGGCTGTGGCCTCGTCCACTGCGGCATATACCGCCTTCAGGTCAGCCACCAGCGCTTTTAAATCTTTGTACGAAACATATCGAGTGGAATTTCGGATCTGGTGAATGATGCAGTTTTGAATCTCTGTCTTTGGGAATACCGCCTCGATGGCGGCAGAAAACCCGGTTAGATTGTCTGTACAGGCGATGAAAATATCCTCCACGCCACGGTTGCGCAGGCCATTGAGCACGGTTGCCCAGAACTTGGCGCTTTCATTTTCACCGACCCGCATACCGAGAACATCTTTCCGTCCGTCAAGATTGATGCCAATGGCGATATAAACCGCCTTTTTCACGATCTGTCCTTCGCTTCTGACATGGAAGTGGATAGCGTCCAGAAAGACGACCGTATAGACGGTCTCCAGCGGCCGTTGCTGCCATTTTTTTGCGATTGGGAAAATCTTATCCGTCACCCGGCTCACCGTCGTGTCAGAGACCTCTATGCCGTAGATCTCGCGGATATGGCTCTCAATGTCACTGGTTGTCATACCCTTTGCGTACATGGACAGGATTTTTTCTTCGATGTCCTGACTGATACTGGTCTGGTTCTTTTTCAGCAGCTGCGGCTCAAATTCGCCCTTTCGATCACGGGGAATGGCAACGTCCACATCTCCGAAGCTGGTGCGCAGTGTTTTACTGCTGTGCCCGTTCCGGCTGTTGTCGGTGTCCTTGTCCTTGTAATCATACTTGCTGTAGCCGAGCTCGTCATCCAGTTCTGCGTCAAGACCATTTTCCATAAATTCAGCAATGGTCTCCTTGAACAGGTTTTGGATGTCGACCATGCTGCTGATGTTGCTTGCCTGCAATAGCTCGCGAATTTTTGCTCTGCGCTCATTTTCTTCGGGACTGCGATTTCTTCTGGCCATTTTAAAAACCTCCGATGTGGTGCTTCTATTCTACACCACATCGAAGGTTTACACAAAACTTGGGATTGCCTCGATTAAGACAATTTTTCAACGGCTACAAACAAATCAGAGATGCGATACCAAGTTGGGAAATTGACTTCGCCGGTAATGGGTAGTTTGAAAATTTTCTGGAATGTGCGCACCGCTTCCGCTGTGTTCTCTCCATATGCCCCATCCTCTATGACCTTCGGAATCAATGGATAATTGTTAGAAATCGCATTGAGTTGTTGCTGAATCGTGCGCACAGCTTCTCCCGTGGCCCCAACCCTTAACACGCCTTGGAAGGACAGCGGGATACCCTCCACTTTTTTTGCCTCTTTCAAAATAATATTATAGCCATAATAATTTTTGAGAATTTGCAGAGCAGAGAACCCCTGATCCGCCAACTCTTTGGAGCCCCATTGACTGAGCCAACCTTCACGTTTTACTCTCTTTCCATCACTGTATTGCGTCAGCAGCGGCTGCATAATACCGGGTTTGGAGATGTAGGTGGTAAACACTTCATCAACCACGTTTGAAACTTCCTGAAATATATTTCTACCAAATGTAAAGGCTTGATCAAACGCGGTCGAATTGGTGATGGTAAAGTCATATCCTTTCCCGCGGTACCACTCGGTATAAACACGGTTGAGGGTAAAGGATAACATGGCTAAGATATTTGCTTTCAGGGCTTCTCTTGGCCATGTTGCATAGATTTCGCTGCTGGCTACGTTTTTGATATAATCCGTAAATCCTACGGTATAATTTTGAACTGTTTTATCTTCCGGCCTGCCGTCATGGACGACAATCACACTGGGAATCACCGGCTCGGGCAAGACCGCTTGGTTGCTGGGAATGGACAGCCTTTTGACTTCCGCTTCCGGAATTTTTGGTGGAAAATCCCCCCATAAAACCGGGTATGGGATGACAATTTCTGCAAAGCTTGGTGTTAGCACCACATTTTGCAGTGCGGTGGAATTGGGAAACAGTTGCACATTATTTATGTTTGTCTCTCGATAATTTGGATATGTTACCTTAACATTGTATTGGTTAAACGGTCTGGGTAGACTGGGCTGCATAGAAAATTCCAAGGGTGGAGTTGCAAGCGTAATAGGCTGGATCTGCCCCTCGGAATTTGTTGTGGCTTCCTCTAAAATACGGTCGGTGTTTGGGTCAATTATCTGGACAAACGCCTTTTCTGCGGGTTTGCCAATGCTGTTCAGAAACGCATTGATCTGAAGCGTTCCAAAACCGCCCTCTATATTCTTGACTTGTGTGGTATTTCCTTCGCTCATACAATATTTCTCCTCTCTACGGCATATTGAGTCTGTAATTGATGATAGTTTCCCTAATCACTTCGAACGTTCCAAACAGATTTAACTTCCCGTAGCCCCATTTGGTATTCGGGTATTGCAAATTGTTATCACGTGCACACCCGTTAATTAACAAATTTTTAATTAAATCTGCATCCATTGCGGGGATGTTTTTGTCCAAAATTGCCCATTCCATAAGGAGCGCAGTGGATCCTGCTGTGATAGCAGCAGCTACACTGGTGCCCGTCATCGTTCCATACCCCGTCGGGTAGATGCCACCGACATTCACTCCGGGTGCTACGAAATCCGGTGCCATTCGCGGCAATCGGGTCGGGCCCCAGGAAGACGATACAAACAAACTATTGTCATTGCTATTATAGGCACCACATGTAATAGAACGCAAAGCGGTGGAAGGCATGACCACGGTATAGTCGGGAACGGGTTTTAAAAACTCCACAAAAGGGCTTACCTGTCCTGTAATAGGAAGCCACGCCCAGTAATCACCGCTGATTATCGAATCTCCGAACAGGGTAATATCCCAAATCCCCTGGGTAGCATCTTTGAACGCAACGATAATATTATTGTTGGCATCTCTAAAATAACGGATGGATACTCTGGTGTTTTCTAACACAAGCTGCTCCGTGTTTTGCAGTCCGGATTTAAACGGCACTCTGGGAACCACCTCGCCGGTAGGCGACGTAACTCCTGCTGAAACCTTATCAAACCCGGGACTGAAAATGACGACCGTGAAAGAAGCGCCTTGCTCGCCGACCCGGAGGCTGATTTGACTGGTTCCATAGTTAAAGGGGATTTTACCCTGCGTATGATGTCTGGCGTTGGATTCATTTCCCGCTGCGGTAATAAAGGCATACCCCGGACGCTGCGCCACAAAGCTAATATAATCCTCCATTAAACTGGTGCCATCGTGTGCGCCACCATTGGTGCCCATACCAATGCACATCACAATGGGAAGATTTAACTCTTCCGATCTGTCTAATATGTATTTCATTCCCAACATATAATCCGTGGATTCATAAATATTGGGATTATCCGGTGTTACCAAATATTGATCAATTAAAAACTGACGAGCACGACGCAATTTGACGACCATTAAATAAGCTTTTGGTGCTACGCCGATATACTCGCCTTTTTCGTTACTTGCTGCAACCGAAGCGAGAAAAGTTCCGTGCCCATCCTCATCCCTGGAGGGAACAACGGAGTACGGATCGTCCGAGTCGAGTGCTTCATCTATTTTGGCTTTGTCATACGCAGAACCAAAGTACAAATAATCCGGCCGTGGACCATCGACAGTTTGATCCCATAAATTTAAAATTTTTGTTGTTCCATCCTCGAATTTAAACGCAGGTTTTGTATAATCGATGCCTGTATCTACAAGGCCAATGATAACCCCCCTGCCAGTAATATTTAGGAAAGGTTGATTCAAGACTTGTGTAATACCGCTCGAGTCATTGGTTTTGCTATCGGTTGGCGACATCA
>JAQWCP010000003.1 GCA_028705905.1 Oscillospiraceae bacterium | reverse complement strand
CATTGGAAACATCTATTCAGATGAAATCCTGTTTTCCGCAAAGCTGCGTCCGAGCCGCCCGGCGAACGGGCTGACCGACGAGGAGTGGCAGCGGCTGGCCGAGAAAATCCCGGAGGTGCTTACCTACTTTATTGAGAAGAACGCTGTCACGCCGGAAGAATACTTGCAGGGCAAGGGGCAGGATTATCGCAACACGCCATTTCTGCGTGTTTATGGGCATGGAGGTGAGCCTTGCCCTGTCTGCGGCGAGGTGCTTTGCAAAACGGTCATCGCCGGACGGAGCAGCGTTTTTTGCCCTCGCTGTCAAGGGGCTGCTTCATGTTGACGGCGCAGGAACGATACGGTGCGTTCTGTCCTGAATGCGGATACGGCAACTTGGGGATTATCCTTTCGGAGGGATTGATGAAAAAAGGAAACAGCGTGTCCGAAGTCACGCCACACACCTTAAAAGCAAAACGCTTTCATGCTTTTCATTTTTACTGTTTTGAGACCGCCGAGCTATAAACGGCAATCATTTCCCGTTACTTAAGAATCAGCACTGAGAGGTCAGTGCTGATTCTTTTTGACTCAACTGTTTCCCGGTCACGCCTTTTCATATAACATATCGGCATTTGGCGGCTCCGTGGCGTCGGTATAATAGCCGTTAATATACAGGCCGTCCTTATCTTCCGTCACCCGGTAGAACGCCTGCATGGGCGTATAACCGCCATTGCCGTTGGCAAGACGGAGACAGATAGATACCGTCGTCCTGTTGGCGACAGCTTCGCTTAAAATGGCGCTGGCAGTGGGAATGTCGTCAGGGTGTACGCCTGCAAAGGAGTCGTTTTCGTAAAGCGCCATAGCCTGCTCGTGCGACATGCCGCTCATGCGGCAGTATTCGTCGTTGATGAAAATGGATTTAAGGCCCGTGTCCGTGATGCACATCTTCGCATAGCCGCCGGGCATATCCTGCAGCATTTGCTCGTGCGCTTCCGAACCGCGTTTCAGCCGCTGCTCGTAATCCCGCCTCGCCAGCATGGAAGAAAGATAGTCGCCCAGAGCCCGCAGGCGTTCTACATGCGCATGGTTGCGGCGGGGGTTATCCACGCCTATGGCGGCCAGCAGCTTTCCATCCTTATACATCGGCACTGCGACGAGCGAGGAAATACTCTGTGCTTTGAGTATGTCGCGTTCGTCCCGCCGATCGTCGCCCAGAGCGTCCACATCCTCGATGTTGATATAGCTGCCGTGCGCAAAGGCATCGAACCAAAAACGGTTGATTTCAAACGGAACGCCGCACAGCCTGTCTTTTTCAGCACTGACCCCATCGGCGCAGACCTCGTAGGTGTTGTTGGTGACCTCGCTTATATAGTCCACCTCCAACACATACGCCCGGTCGCCGTCAAAGTAGGAGAGTACCTTTTGCAGCACGGCATCGATCCCCGCGTCCACGTCCTCCTGCACGAGAAGGTCATGGGAGGCTTCGTTGAGGAATTGGAGCTGTTCCGCCGCCTCGCGCCGCGCCAGCTCCAGCTTCTGCTCCTCCGCGATCGGCGTGAAGGTGGCGAACAGCAGGAATACGCCGCTCTTTTCGGGAACGACCCGACCCGAAACGCGGACGGGAAAGTAGCCCTGGGCCGAGTGATACAGCCGGATATCGCAGGACAGCTCCCTGTCATGCCCGATAGCGGTGTTCAGCGTCTTCATAAACGCGGCCGCGTCGTCCGGATGCACGTCGAACATGGGATCCGGGTCAAAGGGCTCTCCCTCGCCCAGCCCAACCATGTTCCAGTAGCTTTTGTTCTGATAGACGAGACTGATCGTATCGTCTTTGACCTTATACATACCCGCGCCACAGGGCAGATTATCCAGCAGCTCCCGCTGCCTTTGCTCCGCTTTGACCTGCGCTGCGGCGTTGGTGTAATACCCATTGAGGATGAGGCCGTCCGCATCCTCCGTCACCCGATAAAACACCTGCATGGTCACATACGCTCCGTTTCCATCTGACAGACGCACACGCAGCGACACAGTGGACCGATTCTTCACGGTTTGTGCGATTGCATTGCCGACATGTACCAAATCATCCGGATGAACGCCGGCGTACGCGTTATCTGCATACATCGCCATGGTCTGTTCATGCGTCATGCCAGAAAGACGGCAGAACTCATCGTTTAAGAAAAGCGGTACAACACCCGTATCCGTGATGCGCATCTTTGCGTAGCCGCCGGGCATGTCCTGCATCATCTGTGCCAATTCCTCTGAGGATTTGCGAATTTCCCACTCGGCTTCGCGTTGCGCAGTGATGTTCTGCATAACGCTGTAAAACAAGTAGCGGTCGCCGGCTCTGGCGATCATCCGCACGGTGGAGCGCAGGTATAGCACTGTGCCAGGTCCGCCGTCCAACCCGAAAATACAGATCTCACAAACGGATTCTTTACCTGTCTGAATTGCATTTTCGCGGTTGACGTTCATGATGCGGAGATTTTCCTCATCCATACCGCAATCTGCTCCAAGTGACCATACAGGAACGCCGTCAATCGCCGCATCGCCAAATTCCTGTATATAGCGGTCGTTTGCCCGGAGTATTTCGGCTTTTCCGTTGTGGTATTCCACAACACACGCCCCGCCTACATAGCTGTTGAAGATGAGCGTTTCCATAGACTCCGGATCCCAAAAGGCGTTGTTATCCAGCGCCGCTACCGTTTCGAGTGCCATCATCTCAGGCTCTTTATCTGCCTTTGACGCAAGCGTTTCATATTCCGCAACCGGCATGGGCTTCGCATACAGATACCCTTGCACATAGTAACAACCGATACTTTTCAAATAGTCCGCCTGTGCCGTTGTTTCCACACCCTCGGCGATGACCGTCATGTTCAGCCACTTCGCCATGCGTACAACAGATTCTACAATGTTGCCGCCCCGCGCTGTATCCCCGGAGTTTTCGAGGAACTTCATGTCTAGCTTAAGTACCTGCGCGGGCACATCCTTCAAGGTGTTAAGGGAGGAATAACCGCTGCCGAAATCGTCAATCTCCACAGTAAAACCATAGTCGATGAGCCGCTTCACTATGGTGATAATTTGCTCCGCAGTCTTGGCAAAGGCCGTTTCAGTGACTTCCAATCGCAAAAGTTCGATGGGGATGTTATATTTCTCCACAAGTTCCGTAAGTACATCGAAGAAATCATCGCGAAACATATCGTAGCGCGAGATATTTACTGAAACGGGCAACGGAGATTGACCTGCGTCCAGCCATTTGCGCAGCAGGATGCAAACCTGCTCCCAGATATATTTATCCATCTCGTAGATAAAGCCATTGCGCTCAAAAACGGGGATGAATTCTCCCGGCGGAACGAGCAGGCCGCTGGTCGGATGCCTCCAGCGCACCAAGGCCTCTGCACCTACGAGTGCGCCGGAGATATGGTTTACCTGCGGTTGAAACCATACCTCAAACTGACCCGCCGTGAGTGCGGCATGCATTTCCGTAACAATTTGCCGCTCGTGGATCAGACGGCTGCGCATGGACTCATCATACTGCCCGATATGTACGTCATACCGGCCCTTGACGGTAGCCTTAGCCAGCACAGCTCTATCGTACATGGCGCTTACGGAAAGAGATGGATCATCTACGATATACCGCCCAATGCTGAAGCTGATAGGCATAGTCAGTCCGCCAAACTCTGCGGCCTTTCTGCGTATCTCAGCGAGTCGCTCCGAGTCCATAAAACGGCAAGGATAAAGCACGGCAAAGTTGTCCGCAGTGATGCGGCAGCACACGCCGCCCTCCGGTTCAAAGCCGTTGCGAAAGGTTTCCGCAATGTGCCGCAGTACCTCGTCGCCCTTATCCGTGCCGTACTGGTCGTTGATGACCTTAAAACCGTCCACATCAAAGCAAGCGAGAACGTAATAGCCCGGCTCGCGGGCGGCGATCAGTTCACCGGCCTTCATGAAAAACGAATTACGGCTATATAACCCCGTCAACTCATCCCATTTGGCAGCGTTGGCGAGGGCGGCGCTTTCCCGGAGGTTGATGGTGTTCCATAAACGATGTCGTATAATCTCTGCATCATAGGGTTTGGTAACAAAATCGTTTGCGCCAAGGGCCAACGCCTTGACCTCCGTGCCATTATCCGCACTTCCGGTGATAACGATGACAGGAAGGTGAGTGAGGGGCTTGTCACGGCGCATACGGGCCAGCATTTCGTAGCCGTCCATCTCCGGCATAACGATATCCAACAGCACAGCGGAAAATTCTTCCGGATCTTTCCGCAAAATCAATAGCGCTTCGGCGCCGTCTGCCGCTTCACGAATATTGTAGTCCGCCGAGAGCATTCCGCGAAGGAGCTGTCTATTTAATTGATTATCGTCAACGATAAGTATCTTTCGTGCCACAAGTCACCCCTCCTTTGGATTGTCCCTTTCCGGCAGCCGCGCCTTGTTGATGTATCGCGTGATCTCTATCGGCGGCTCTAACAGCCATGGCAGGTTTGCAGATACCTCGATCCGAAGCGAACCCTTCTCCTGTTCATATCGCAAATGGAAGCCGAAGGCTGTTTCTTCATCTTCAAACACATCCGGCGGATCGTCCGCATCGGGTGCGCCACCCGCATGACCGATAAGGGGAAACGCACCGTCATACCACACCGCCTGCAGGTACGGGTCCCTCTGAAACCAACAGTTCCGTGAGCTTGGTTGGATCAACGCCGAGCGCCTCAAAATATGGATAAACGGAGGCGGCGCGTTTTTTGATGTTTTGCAGATAATTATCGCCGGCATTCGTTTCAGCGGAAACAGCAGGCAGGCCCAGATAGAGCGCCTTTGTTGCATCCACATCAATCCATGCGGTGATTCCCGCAATTTTATGTTCTCTCATATATGGGCCCGCCTCCAATTCAATTTCCTTTTTGCTCTTTTCGCAACACGGGCGAAGAAGCTCAATCCACAGCCTTCTCCGCCCATCGCCCATTTTTCCTTATTGCTTTCCAAGCGGCTGGGCTGTGTTTTCCCGAACCTTTTTCTTTTTTAGACTGTGGTAGAGTATAAATCCGCCAACCGCCAAAGCAATCAGCAGCGGCACAAGCCAGCACCACGGGCAGGCACAGCCGAGCTTCGGGAAAACAAGCCGCCAGAAGTCGCAAATCGCGCAGGCGCAGCTGCCGGCCATACCGTCAATTGGTTTAAAGGTGACGCTGACCTCGATATCGCCCTCAATATTTTCCACGGTATAGCTGCCGGAGCTTGCGTCTACCTCCTCGCCGTTTATGATGACCTTATCCACCGCATAGCCTTCATCGGGGTAGAAATAGATGGTCTGGCTGCCGCCCTTTTCCACGGTAACCTCACCCGATGGGCTGACGCCGCCGTGCTCCCCATCCACATCTATGGTGATCGTCACATGCTCTGCGGCAGGATCGCCTCCCGGCCCCGGCTCCGTCCCGCCTGGCTCTGTTGTTCCGCCATGCTGACTTCCCGGATCCGTCCCGCCGGGGCCAGGTTGCCCAGGATCGGCGCCGCCAGGATCGGTCGTGCCGATGTCTGGCGGTGCAGCGGGTTTTGCCTTGAAGGTGACATGGATAGCATGGTCGGTGCGGATGCTGATAAAGTGCCAGAATGTTTGTGCATCCACGCGAACGCCGTCCACCGTTACTGTATTCACGATATAGCCATCACTTGGAATGAAATACACATAGAGGTCACCGCCGTCTTTCACGGTCGTTGTTCCTGCTGGCGATATTTTTCCGCCATTGCCGGCGGTCGCCGTGACGGTTCTTGTCACAACAGGCGGTGTCACCGTTTTCAGCTTGAAAGTGACCTTGACTGTCGCGCTGCCGGTTACGGTAAAGGTATAGGAATTGCTGCCGGCGGATACCTCCGTGCCGTTCATCAAAACCTTGTCCAACTCGTAGCCTGTATCGGGATAGAAATAGATCGTCAGGCTTTGGCCATGCTCCGCCGTTACCTTTCCCGTAGGTGAGGTGCGGCCGTGTGCCGTCGCCGGAATCGTAATGGTATAGGTCGTGGGATCGTCTCCACCGCCACCGCCGGAGGGACGCTTGAAGGTGGCGTGAAGCGTGTGATCCGCCTGAATATTCGTCAATGTGTAGCGGTTGCCGGATACGCTGACGGTGCTGCCGTCCACCTTAACAGTATCCAGTACATAGCCCGTGTGGGGCGTAAAGGCAAAGGCCTTATCTCCGCCAGTTGGCACATACACCGTTCCGGCGGGAAATACATCGCCGCCTGCGCCGCTTGTTACGACGATGGACCTGACCGTGGCTGCATCCACCTCGATGAGGAAGGGGCTCAACTCGTTTGTCACAACCGGCAGTTTTCCGTCGGTCACTGTTCCTGTAAGGGTTGCGATAACGCCGGAAGCATTTTTGTGGTATATATTCAGCACATTGCCGTTATATGAAGCGCCAATGATGAAGGTGATATCCAGCCTCCCAATGTAGGCGGGGAGCACCACGCCGTCATCCGCACGCAGGTAGACCTCATAAGCCGCAAGTGGGGCGAAGCCCGGACGTATCATATTCTGCAAATCGGAAGCTGTTGTTTCCGTCTGCACGAGTTCTACCACGAGTCTGGCGGTCTTGTGCAAAAAGCCTGTGACCGTAACGCCGTTTGCGCTGTCGGTCTTGGTGGCATACGCATAATCGTCATGTACCAGCACACGCACGATCTCCGATGCGCTCTGACCGAGGCTATCCGTGACGGTGATACGGTAGAGGTAGGGCGTTGTTTCAGGGTCGTTTTTTTGTGCGTTCGTGATGTCATAGCTTGCACTGTCAGATGCGCCTGACGGGGTATTCCATGTTGTGCCGCCGTCCGTGCTGATTTCCCAAGCATAGGTCAGCCCGCCGCCCTCGGTTATGACAGTCAGCGTTTTGTTGCCACTGGGCGTAAGGCTAAAGTCCTCTGTCACACCGGTTATTTTCGGTCCGCTTTGGAGGTACACATCGGTGCTAAACTCATTTCCAGCGGCGAAGGCCGGAAGCGCCGTGCCCACAAGCAGCAGGACGCAGAGCAGAAGCGGCGCCGCATGTTTGATCAGTCGTTTCATTTTCTCCGGCCTCCTCGCCTTAATTTTCTACCGTTATGATGATCTTCGCTCCGGCGGTGCCTGCATCGGCCTCGGTATCCGGATCGTGGGCGGTAAAGACCGCCGTTGCGTTGTAGGTGCCCGCCGCCAGTTTTTTATCCAGCGGGGCGGATTGGATATGATAATTAGGCTCGATAAGCCCCGATCTATAGAGCACCTCGCCGGTGTCGTCGAGGGTTATTTCCACACTCATAAGATACCGGTTGCCCGGCACATTCTCAATACGGAGTTCGGCATCGGATTCGCCGTTCTCCAAGGTGATTTCGGGATTGATAGAGATGTTAAACATCCCTTCCTCCACAATGCGGTTGAGCTCCGCCTGAATCTCCTCATCTGTTTTCCCCTCGTACTGGCCGAGGGTGGCATTTGCGTTGCGCATGGCCGGAGTCTGATTCTCTGCGCTATTCGGACGCAGAAGCAATAAAAGCAGCAGGGCGACAACCGCCAACAGCAGAATAATGATAAGCAGAAAAAACCTGTTCTTTTTTTGTGTCGTTTCCTGTGCCATGATGCGGCTCCTTTCGGGTTTTCCTCCCGCACCCCGCCGGGGCAAAAGCCCCGGCAGGTGGGAGAAATAGCGTTTCTATGCTGTGTGCAAATTTAGGGAGAGAGTTATGCGTGCGTACCGGCTGCGATGGTATAAGTAATGGTGAATACCTGTTTGGCAGAACTGATGTCATCCGCCCATACACTTCCGGCAAAGGTGAGATTCAGGCTACCGCCCGCCGCGACATTCCACGTTGTACCGGTAACTGTTGCGCCGGTTGCTTCGTCATGGTCTTCAAGGTTAATTGCGTTCAGAGCCAGATCCATCTGCTTCTCTGCAGCAAGCGGGCTAACAAAAGTGTAGCCGGCGGCGCCTGCAACTTTTACATTGGTAACCTTTACTGCAACAGCGCCGGTGTTTGAGATGGCATAGTTTGTGGGGGCAACGACAGATCTATCGTTCTTAACGGCGAGGGTAACCGTAAGCGGCACTGTCGCAGAAAGATTGGCAGAAGCCTCTGTGCTGACAATGATTTTGACATCTGTGCTTGTCTCATTGTTGGCAAAGTTAGCTGTTCCAGTAGCGCTTTCGCCTTCATCCGCCGCAAAAGCGGTCATGCTGAACGAGAAGGCAAGTACGAGGACGAGCAGAAGGGATGTAAGCTTTTTCATGGTATATTCTCCTTTATAAATATAATTTTTATGGACGTCTTATGGGTTGCTGCGGGTTGCTTCATGGCCTGCTACGGAGGCTTCCTTTTGCGTGGTGCGCCGCCACGGTGCGCCTTATGGCCGTGCGCCGTGTATCTCATCTTTTCATACACATCACTCCTTCTGCAAAGATCACGTCTGCAAGATCAGCTTTCAATCACAACAGTGATCTTTGCAGCGGCTTGTCCGGCCGTTTCAAGTGTTTCCTGGTCCAGTGCGCTAAAGGTCGCCGTGGCGTTATATGTACCGGCGGAGAGCGCCTTTTGCAGCTTGATGTTCTCGATAAACTGCCCGGGCTTCAGCGCGCCGGATTCATATATGAGTTCTCCGGTATCGTCCAGTGTAATGGAGACCTGCATGTGGTAGTGGTTTGCCTCGATATTTTCAATGTTTGCGGCCCCGTCGCTCTTTCCATCGGGGAAGTAGACCTGGGAGGCGATGGAGATGTTGAACATGCCCTCCTCAACGATTCGATTGAGCTCTGCTTGGATCTCTTCATCGCTTTTACCCGGCAGGTGGCCGGACTGAGCGGAATCATCAAAGGAGATGAGTGTACCGCCGGAATTGCGCTTCTCCGCACCCCCGCCCAATGTCAGCCAGAGCACCAGCCCGACAAGGGCGACAATGACCAGCGCAAGAATAATGATAAGCGCCGTGGTTTTTTTCTTCTTTTTCGTTTCGTTCAATTTTCATCCCCCCTTTAATTTGAGGCCGCGCCGATGGTGTAGGTGATCGTGGCCACATTTGCCTGTTCGATGGACTTCATGTAGTTATTTTCGCCCAGCTCCATGCCCCAGCCCAGCTCCATCACGCCGGGCAGGATGCCGTTAGCGGCGCGGATGGTATTGTTTATGGTCGGGGTGGCTGCATTAGGTGCGGCTCCGTTGAACCTATAGCTCTGACCGCCAAATTTGACAATACCGGTAAGCTTCGTATAGTCCGCAAACATGGTGGTTGCGTTTACAGTACCCGCAGTGTTCCACGCCCAGGCAACGCTCTCTACTGCCACAGGCACGGTGCTGTAGTTGCGGATAGCGTATTCCGCCGTGCCGGGGAAGTCGAAATCGCCTGCGACGTTCATGACGCCGGTGACCTGTAACGGGACGGTGACAGACAGGATCCCGCCAGGACGACGATTTACGCTTACTTCAACATCGCAGCTTGTTGTGCCGTTCGACACGGCGACAGTGAAGGTTCCGGCCGGACCGCCTTGGGTGATGGTGTTGGCGCTATATACGGTGAAGGTAAGCTGGCCATTTGCCGTCATGGCGCCGAGGGGGATCATGCCGCTTTCAGCATATGCATCCATGGTTTCGCCGCCTGTAAGCGCCGCCGAGAGGCCAAACTTGGTATTGGAGTCTGCCGAGCCCCAGTTGCGCCGGTTTTGCAGCACCTCGTCATAGGGCCGCAGGGCAAAACCGGTCACGCCGTCCGCACCGTTTGCTGTGACACCCGTGATATATAGTGCTTCTCCCGTTGTGAACAGGCCTGCAAGATCAAGGGTAACGCTTCTACTCTGCCCCGCGCCGAGGGATATCCCTTCGCCCGCGGCTGTTACGGCGCCGGAGAGAACGCCGCTTTCAATCCTGACGTCCTGTCCGACTGCTTCCATCGTGTAGCCGTCGGCGGTAAAGAGTGTGGCGCTTGTCGGCAAGCTCCCCTCGTAGGTGGCGATGACCCGCCCGGGGAGGAAACCGTCGCCGTTGACGGGGATGGGAGCACCGGTATACTCAGCGGGGACGTTGATTATTTGATCGCTCCCCGTAAGATATACCGCATTATTGATGGCGGGTGAGCCACTGATGTTCAGTGTGCAGGATTGGGCTTTAATGCAACTCCCATCCACCGTTCCCTCGCCGGAAATTGTGCCGCCTGTGATGGTGAGAACCTGTCCTGAGCTTGCGACGCATTGGGCGGCGCTCCCGTAATCGGAGACGTTTGCCTCGATTTGGCCGCCGGATATATTGGCCAGGGCGCTTGGATGGAACAGATACACGCCGCCGCCATTCGGGGCGATATTGCTGCTGACGGTGCCGCCACTCATGTTAAAAACAGGGGGATTGCCTGTGCTGTTCGTACTGTTCTGACCTACATGTACGCCGCCGCCGCCGCTGCCGTCGCCGGTGGTCTCTCCCGCGGCTTTGTTTCCGGCTATCTTTCCGTCGCCAGTCAGGGTGAATGTGCCGTAAACAGCCACGCCGCCGCCGTATAGCGATAAATTCCCAGATATAACGCCGCCGTTCATGGTGAAGCCGGGCTCTTGGCCCGCACCCTTGCTGTTAACAGTCACACCGCCACCGCGTGTTGAGTAGTTTCCGGTGATCGTGCCGCCCGTCATGACCGCGATACCACCTGGTTTTACACCCACGCCGCCGCCAAAATCCACTTCCCGACTTTCGGTGTTTCTATTATTCCGCAGTACCGCGCCGTCAGTGATATTCAGCCTGCCGCCGCTGCTGACGGAGATGAGCGGAGCCGCTACTACTATTTGACGATTGCCGTCTATGATGATGTCGGAGAGGGTCAGCGTTCCGCCGCTGGCAATGCTGAACAGCGTGCCCTTGTAGCTTGCCGGGGCGCTTCCGACATACCGCACGATGTTCACCGTGCCGTCCGTGATGGTGTAGGCCGTACCGTTATCATAAACAGTACCGGAGAGGGACTGCGTGCCGGATATTGTCATTGCGCTCATAACATAGATGGTACCGCCGCCGCTGGCGAGATTCTGATAGGCCTTCGCCAGCGTATTCACCGGCGCATCGGGCGTTGTACCGGTAGCATTATCATCGCCTGTGCTCAAAACATACTGCACATTGCTCGTGGCATCAATCTCAAACACCGTATCATCATCATTGGCTTTTACAAGCCTTAGCGCCGGGTTGGTCATGTAGAACTTCACGAGGTCATCTGCCGGGGCTTCTGTTTCCGCTCCCCCAGAGTAATACTTCACGATGACCGCCCCCGCCACTGCGCCCGGGCGGGTGATTTGAATGGGCGCGGCGGGGAGGAAGCCGCCGCCTGAAACGTCCACCTTGGCAGAACCGTCGTGGACGAGGTGCACATCGCCCTGTATTAAGGGGGAACCGGAAAGTGTTAACTCCTTGGGGTTATATATACTATTGCCCGCAGTGGTGGCAGTATTGTTGATTATGCTTCCGCCGGAAATAATTATGGTGTGGAAGGGTGATTCTGACCCAGACGTTATCACCCCGCACACGCCGCCGCCCAACGTGGCAGTATTGCCGGACACTTCGCCGCCGGAAATGGTGATCGAGCCGATCATCGTTGCCAGAGCGCCGCCGCCTCGGTCTGCCGTATTGCCGCTTATCCTGCCCCCTGAAATAAAGATTTTGCTATTATAGTTAGCGCTGACGCCGCCGCCGCTGCCCGCCGTGTTTCCGGTAATGAGCGTCTCACCGGCGATAGTCAGGCTTGCATTGGCAATTCCACAAATGCCGCCGCCGTAGCCGGGCGTGGTATTACCGGAGATGATTCCGCCTGTCACACTCATGGTGTAGACTGCCGTCACGCCGCCGCCGTCTAACTTCGCCCAGTTGCCGGATATCTCGCCGCCGGTTATTGTGATCGTACCCCATCCGAATATGCCGCCGCCCTGGCCATAGCGTCCGTCCGAAATGCCGATCGCCCGGTTATTTGAAATACGGCCGGCGTTCAGTGTAAAATTGCTGCCAGAACTAAGCAAAATGCCGCCGCCGGTCTTCTGCGATATGTTGCCGGATATCTCGCCGCCGGTCATGGTGAACGTGGCACTGCTGTATACGCCGCCGCCCTCGTAGGCCGTATTGCCGGATATCGTGCCGCCGGACAAGGCGAATGAGGCATTGCTGAATACGCCGCCGCCGGAGATCGTGGCGGTATTGTCGCTTATCGTGCCGCCGAGCAGGGTGAACGTGCCGACTGTGTGCGTATAAACGCCGCCGCCGGATTTCGTGGCGGTGTTGCCGCTGATCTCGCCGCCCTCCATAGTGACATTGCCGCCGTTGGTGAATACGCCGCCGCCGGAGTCTGCTGTATTATTTGTGATCAGCGATGTTCCCGCAAGGCGCACCGTCCCCTGACAGCTCACGCCGCCGCCGGAAGCTGTGGCTGTATTGCCGCTGATCGTGCCGCCGGTCATGGAAAACAGGCCCGCGCTACGGGACGCAGAGCTCGTGCGCGTATATACGCCGCCGCCGCTGTTTACCGATGAATTTGCGGATATGCTGCCGCCGATGAGTTCAAACCGCGCGTCATTCCATACGGAAACGCCTGCGCCATATTGCATTGTCCGGTTTTTCGACACCCGGCCGCCCGACATTGTCATATCGCCACCCTCGGCGATATGCACACCTGCGCCTGAGCCGGTTCCATACCACCCGGGATATTCCAGCGCGTTCCCCGAAACGGAGCCACCGCTCATAATGACGGTGCCAAGGCTGTACACACCGCCGCCAAATCCGGTGAACACATTTGTGCCGTTCGCGTCTTTTTCCCAAACAGCCGCCGTGTTGCCGCTTATCTCGCCGCCGGATAGCTCAAGTGTGCTTTCGGGAAGCACATACACGCCGCCGCCCGACCAGCCCGCCGTGTTGCCGCTGATCCTGCCACCGGTCATATACATATGCCCGTCCAGCGTCACTGCGCCGCCGCAGCCATTGGTATAGGTTACGGAAGTGCCGTCCGAGCTGCCACCTTCCAGTGTTCCATCGTTGTTGTTGTTCACGAGCTGCGCGCCGGGTCGGATGTTCAGCGTGGCGTCCATCGCCACCTCTATTATGCTGTCCTGCGCAGTAACGCTATATCTGTTGCCGTCAATTATTGTGTCGGCCACAGTCAAAGCTGCGCCGGATCCGGCTGCGCGAAACAGCACGCCGGTGTAACTTTCGGGCCATTCTGCTTGGTTGGTGGGCTTTGCGTAGCGCAGATAGGTATAGCCGCCGGTGAGTGTTTGTTCGCCGATAATATCCACCTGGCCGCAGATATAAATCGGCTTTCCGGCCAACGCCAGTCCTTGGGCCTTCGCCACTGTTTTGACAGCCAGCAGAGGAGTGGAACCGTTGTTATCATCGCTTCCGTTTTGCCCGTTGAGATAAATTCCATCAGCGCCGGAAGCCAACACAAGGCTGTTTGCCGTATCGCCTCCGCCCTTCGCAAGAGCCCAGCCGCCGCTGATCAAGCGGAATTTCAGAGCCTCGGCATTGATCTTGGCGTTCGTGTCGAGCGCTGTGGCAGATATATATTTGACCAATTCCGTGCCCGATGCGAGGGTGCTGATATCAAGGAGAAGGCGTCCTGCATCGGGTGAAACGGTGAAGGAGCTTTCCACGCTGATGGGCAGCGTTTGGTTGCTGGTGGTAGTACATTCGCCCAAATGTATTTCGCCGCGAATATCTACCACAGCGCCCGGCTTGATGGTCAAAACGCTTCCGTTTGTGCCATGCTTATCTGTGTGGATGCAGGAGCCGTCCCCTGAATCCGCACCGGAGATCGTTCCGCCGTAATAGTCGAGCCGGCCATTAAGCTGGATGGCGCTGCCGGTGAGCTTTGCCGTATTGCCGCTTATCTCACCGCCGAACATATCCATTCTGTGGGCGGTGGCGAACACGCGCAGGCCGCCGCCGTTGCCGTTGGAGTGGTTGCCGGAGATAACACCGCCCTCCATGAACATGTGTGCGCGTTGCCCATCCGAGCCGCCCGCCACGCAAACGCCTGCGCCGCCGCCATGATCCGCTTCTTGATGAAGCACTGCGTTGCCGGATACCGCGCCGCCCTGCATCCAGAGCTGCGTTTCGATGTTGCCCTCGTTTATGATGAAGATGCCGCCGCCGTGGTACTGAGCAACATTTCCGGATAATTCGCCGTCCACCAGGTATACCGAGCCCTTGGTGTATATCGCGCCGCCCTTTCCCGCAGTATTGCTGTAGCTGTTTGCCGTTGCAGCGTTATTGCGGATGACGCCGCCGGTCATGAATACCAGCCGTGAAACGTCTGTCTCAGCCTCATCATATATGGCGCCGCCGCCGTTTGCGCCGTTTTTATTGTGGTTGTTTTCCAGCACCGTGCCAGCCTGAACGGTGAGCTGGCCGGAGGCCGTGTTGTGGAGGAGCGCCGCCGTTGCCTCGATGCCTGTGTTGGCACTGATGACAGCAAGGCCGTCTGCGTTAACGGTAAACGCCTTGCCGTCCACCCAGACCGCGCCGCCGTCCACGGTGAGGTTGGAGAGGGTGAGGGTGCCGGTAACCTCCAGTAGATACCCTTTATATTCATTTACTCGCATGAGCTTAGCACCCGCATTGGGTGTGGTGGCATTAGAAGTCCCCTTACGGTAGTCGGTGCCGCCTACAACGCTGGTAATGAGAATATTCGCCGCAATGGTCTGTTTTTCGCTTATCTCCGTCGGCCCGCAGACCACGATGGTCGCGCTGCCGCTCGTTCCCGCAAATGTTTCCGCTTTAGTGAGGGCCGTCGCGAAGCTCCGGTAAGCGTTTGCCGCACTGGATCCATCATTGTTGCCTGTCGTTAGTGAGCCATTGACGTAGACGTGATTCGCCGTAAAGGTCTCCGTCGCAAGATTGTCAGCAGTCGGCGTGATGGCGCCGGAGTAGTGCGTGTCCACCGTGTGTACCCAGCTCGTGACGGTATTGGCGTCTTTGTCGTTTTTCAACGGCATCCAGAAGTAGAGCTTGCCCTCCGCGTCGGTATAAGCATCGCCGCAGCCGTAGGGGTAGCTCAGGTTTTGCGTGATCTGCGTAACCGCCGTTTGCGCATTGACGCCTGAAAGCGTGATGGTGTTGAGGTAGACGGGGGCATTGCCGTTTGCTGTACCGTTAGTTGGTGCGCCGCCAGTGATGCTCTCTACCGTGCCGCCGGTGACGGTGAGGGTCACTTTTGTGCTGTCCTTAATATGAATGGTATTGTTCAGGATCGAGCCGCCGCTGATGGCGATAGCAGGGGTGGATGTGTCTGATGACGGTATGAACTGTATACCGCTGCCGTATGTCGCAATGTTATTAGATATCTCGCCGCCGGTGATTTCAAGACTCATAGGATACCAGGTATAGATGCCGCCGCCGGTTTGCGCTTTGTTGCCGGTGATTTTGCAGCCCGCTATCCGGCTATTGCCGCCCAACACTATGCCGCCCCCGTTGAGCAGCGCAGAGTTGCCCTTAACCTCGCCGCCGTCAAGGTGCACATTGCCGACATTCAGGCCGCCGCCGTATGCCGCCTTGTTCCCGCTTATCTCGCCACCGGTCATGTTGGTCGAGGTGTAGCAGTATATTCCGCCGCCATGTGTGCCATAATTTCCGGACAGTTTGCCCGCTTCAATGGCCACAGCTCCGCTGCTGGATATCCCACCGCCGTCGTTGCCCGTATAGGCGGCTCCGTTGGGCTCCACTTTTGTCACACAGTTATATACGCTGCCGCCAGTTATGCGGATGCTCGAACCGGCTGCACCGGTCAGGCCGCCGCCGTTACTCGTTTGATTGTCGTTGTTTTGCACCGTTGCACCATTATCTAACGTGAGGCTGCCGGAAACAACAACTAGCGAAGTGGCTGCTGTTACGCCGCTGTTCACCGTGCCGCGCCCGAGCGTCGCGTCAACCGCCCCCGTCCACACCGCGCCGCCATCAAGGGTGATATTGGCAAGCGTGAGGTCAGCGCCCGCAGATACGGTGACGAGACTATCTGCGGTATATGTTCCGTGGCGCAGCAGCGTCACAGCATAGACACTGCCGCCGTTGATGGTTTCCGTGCCGGAAACGGTATAGCCGGACATCATATGGATGATAACATCCTTATCGATGCCGTCTAAAAGCTCCTGCATGGTGGAGAAAGGGCCAAGAGCGTTTGTTTCGGCCAAAGCATCAGCCTCTGTGGGGTAATAGTCGCCATCTTTATAGTAAATTTCATCTCCCTCAAAACCGGGCTTGGGCGCAAGGTTCACAAACACCGGGTAGCCGCTATTTTGACCTGAGAGCGTCGCCCAATGCATAAGCGTATCGTCATCCTGCTCGTCCACCCATGCGTTGAGGGCGGCGAGGAGATTCGTACCGAAGGTGGTGGTGTCGAATAGTGTGCCGACGTTGCTGGTAAAATAGCCTGAATATGATACTGCGACGCTACCGACGTCATACCCACGGAGCTTGAGCGAGCTGTTGACGCCGGCTTTCAGAAAGTAACAGGCTTCAATGACACTGTTGTTGTTGACGCCGACTATGCCACCCTTTTCCGCGGCAATGCTGCTCGTGGGGATGCCGGTGCTGTAGCAGTTGCGAATCGTCGATTGGTAATTCAGCCCAGCTATGCCGCCCACGCCGGCATGACCTGTTGCATTCGCGGTGCTGAAACAGTTGATGATCGCTCCGTCTGTGCTGTTAGAGCCCGCTATACCCGCAACGTGAACGCCTACTCCGTCGGCTGCCCCTACTCCAGTAACGTTGCCGGAGCTTGCGCAGTTAATAATACTGCCGGTGTTTGTTCCTGTAATAATGCCCACGTTGGTTCTGCCGATGACATCTCCTCTCACGGTTAAAGTGCGCACCGTACCTGCGGAAACATAGCCGAACAGCCCCCGATTGTTTGTTGCGGCGCTGTCGATATAAAGTCCGCTGACGGTATGCCCCGCACCGTCGAACGTGCCTGAGAAGACGTTGCTGCTGTCGGTCGCATACTCCCCTATCGGTGTCCACTGGCGGGAGATGTCGCCGTCGTTGAGGACGATGTCCGCGCCGAGGGTGATGGTCTTGCCGACGAAAGTATCCTGCGGGATAGCCGTGGTTGTCGGCTTATGCACACCGTTTGAATAGCTTGTTCGGTATGCCGTGCCGTTGACGATATGGGCGAGACCCGCGAGCTGTTCGGGGGTCTCGATGGCGAAGCTGGTCGCTCCCGTCGCGGCGGAATGATACCAGCGGGTATCGTAATTGCCCGAGTAGACCCAGCTGCCGGGGGAGTACGCCGCATCGGACAGCACAGGGTAGCCTCCGTTTTCACCCGGCACGATCCTCCACATCCAAAATTTGGTGTTGTTTTGCGCGTACACCCAGCCGTTCAGAGCTTCGAGGAGGTTCGTGCCGTAGGCGAGATTGGTGTTGTTATGATACTCATTCTTTGTCAATTCGCCGTCGCTTCCGGTAAAGCATCCAAGAGAAGTCTGCCCACCGTTTGCATTGGTAGCATTCAGTTCGGCGTTGATCATGTCTGTTTTAAGAAAATAGCTGTAGCTCGTTGTGCCTGTGTTGTTTCCGACCACCCCGCCCTTTACCAAACCGCTGCAGGTGACACTGCCAATATTATAGCTGTTGCTGACCGTACCGCCCCATGTCTGCGCGGCAATGCCGCCAACGCTGTCGTTCCCGGATACACTGGCGCTGTTGTAACAGTTTTTCACATCGGATGATGAACTAACTATAATGCCCGCCACACCACCAACATAGCCTGAACCCGAAACACTGCCGGCATATGAGCAGTTTCTGATATGTGATGGTGAAGCGAGCCAGCCCACCACACCCGCAATATAGCTGCCTGTGCTGGTTACGCTGCCGGAAACGGCGAGATTTTGCACTGTACCTGCGGTAACATGACCGAACAGGCCCTGATTGCCTGCGGTGCTGTTGATATAAAGCCCGCTGATGGTATGCCCCGCGCCGTCGAACGTGCCGGAGAAAGTGCTGGTGGCAGTACCTATCGGCGTCCACTGGCGGGAGGAGGACGTCAGTTCACCTTCGTTGAGTACGATATCCGCGCCGAGGGTGACGGTCTTGCCGGAAAAGCTGACAGCAGATATAAATTGGTCGCTGTTTGCGTCCACGTAATTCGCATTGTTCAGATATGTGCCGTTGACGATGACAGCTAAACCTGCAAGCTGTTCAGCTGTGGTGATGGTAAAGCTCGTTCTATTTGGATCGTACCATGTTGTGTCCGCCGTGCCGTCCCACACCGTGGTGGTCAGGCTGTAGCCGATGATGGGCGAGAAGCTGTCCGCCGTGAACTCAACCGCCGCTTCCGTGGCTGATTCCACCGCGAGGTTTTCCGCCGTATCGTCGTCCTTGACGTGCAGCACCGAGAGGCTCCCGCCGTTTTCCGGCAGGGGCGCGTTCTCGATCCTGACGCGGACGCTCTCGCCGTAGTCGGCGGGCTGGTATTTCACGCCGTCTACCAAAATGGTAATGTCATAGGCAAAGTGTACGGTGGTGCGCGCACCGCTCGCCAGATGCCCGCTGACGATTTCCTCAGCTTCGCCAAGAGCGATAGCTTCTGCCGACAGCACTGCATTTTCGGGGAGTTTGCCGGTGACGCTGATGCGCTGCCCGTCAATTTCCTGTTCCAGAGTACGCTCGGAAAGGGGGCGCGCCGTCAGTTCAAAACAGGCGGAAAAGCGCGAGGCTGTTTCCTCATAGGGCG
The DNA here is from genome assembly GCA_028705905.1 of Oscillospiraceae bacterium. Classification (GTDB taxonomy): domain Bacteria; phylum Bacillota; class Clostridia; order Oscillospirales; family Oscillospiraceae; genus RGIG529. The sequence continues at coordinate 8,245 of JAQWCP010000003.1, read as the reverse complement.
CAAAGCTCCACGCGCCATACTGGACTGACTCCTGCGGCAGTGCAGTTGTTTGTTCCGTCACAGCGACTTCATCGGGCGCAGGTTCTTCCGTGAGGGGAGTTTCTACGTCAGTTGATTCGACCTCAATAGACACCCTCCAGCCGGTAAAAGTATAAACATGAAGCGCGTCACCCTCCGGAAGCTGCAGCGGCGCACAGAAATCCTCCAACAGCAGGCCGTATTCGGTCAGCAGTCCTAAAGTATCATAGTCATTTCCGATTTCATCCGCATAGGTCACGGGAACAAGGCCGGTTGCGCGAACATATCCGGCCGCTTCCATGACGGAGATAAATATTCCATTTTCATCAGAGCAGTAAAACGCGCCGCTTTGGCCTGCATAAAAAGCGTTTGCACCGATTGCCTGCTCTGTGATAAACACCGGTTCATGGGGAACGGAAGATGTTCCAACAGTTGGAGAGCTGACAATTGATTCAGGCACAGCAGAATTGAGAGCATCTGTAGGCGTTGCCGGAGGTTCTTCGTTCACCGCTTCGTCTAAAGGCTCATCTGTCGGTTCTTCGACCGATTCGTCAGGCAACATCTCAGAGGGCTCGGTTACAAATTCGGTGGGCTCGTCCGCATCATCTGCAGGCACCGATGCATCATCCGAACGCTCTGAAGGAAGCTCGGATTCTTCTGCACCGGAATCAATGAAATCTCCGGCAAGCGGCGTCTGCGCATCCTCAATGATAATTTCATCCGGCTCGCTGGCTGATTGTGTTTCAAGCATTGTGTCTTCAACAGGCGTTCCATCTTCAGAAGAAGAATCAGCTATAGGAGCTTCGACATCGGACTCGTTCACAAGAGGCTCATCCAAATCGGCTTGCTCACCGTCTTCTTCCGAATCTGCATCCTGCACCGGATCGGGCTCTATAATCTCCGTGTCCGGATCAACTTCATAAGAATTGCTTGGATCGACTGCTTCCGGCGCTTCTGGCTGTGCCGGTGGATCGGTGATAGGTTCTGTGTCGGGTGTTATCTCATAGATATCCTCTGATATGGCAACCTCTGCTCCATTAAACTCGTTGATGATTGCACGCAGTTTGGGCGCGGTTTCAAAGCTGTTTCCGGAGAAAGCGCCCTCACCGATGGAAATAAGGCTTGTTGGCAGCGTCAGCTTGCCGGTTAGATTTTCACAGTTATAGAATAGGTAATCGCCGATGGAGGTGATGCCGTCCTCGATCTGAACAGAAAGGATCTGCGTCCTTTCGGCATACCACGGCGCCGGTGTTTCAGGCGAATAGTCATATGTATCGCCAGAACCGGACACCGCCAGCTCGCCGTTCTCCGACAGTTCTGCATATACCGATTCTCCTATTTGATAAGTCTCTTCGCTTGTCTTCGCCGCAAAAGCGTAGGACGGAAGCATTGAAAAGAGCATGGCAATAACAAGTAGGCAAGAGATAAACTTATTATATGCCGCACTATTGATATTCCTCATTGTTATGCCACCTCCATATAGTAGTGTAGATGAATTCATTTGCCGGTTCGGGCCTCCGCTCCGTGCGGGACGCAAGTGTTTTCCTTTTGTCGATATGAACCGCACGGTGCATTCCTCCTTTATCGAACAGTGGTATAATCTATTATTTAGCCAGGTTATTTTTTAAAGCCTGCCCTCTGCGATAAATCTCTGTTCCATCTTATCAGCGTGAGCATTTTTCCCATTTTTGCGAAGCATGGCGATGTAATCAGCATCCGACTGCTTGATGAGGCCTTTCACATAAGAAGAGGGCCGAAATACCATCTTGCGCGTGGCTTTTTTCATCTGTTCGCTATTCTTGCCTGTAACGGTGCCCTCACGATCGGTAAGAACGAAACGTCCAAAGTCATGCTGCAGCTCGATAATGTCCTCACTCATGAGGTTATCTGTCAGCACACCAAAAAAGCATTTTAACACCCGCTGCACCTCAGCATCATCCATGTCCGCGGCCTCCGCCGTCCTCTTGGTTAATTCTTCATAATTCAAAGGGAATACCTCCTTGATTTCTGGGGATGAAATATATATCCCTATTTTTTCCTATGACTTTTTGTTTCAAATCCTCTAGCGTAGTGCTGCCAAGTAATCCTTCCATCGTGCCTTGCAGCTTCTCATAGACTTCGCGCACAGGACAGTCATTTGTAGCACAGCGATTGCAAAACCTATCTTCCTCCAGGCAACGGTTAAGGTTCATCGTCTGCTCTGTCACACAGATGATTTCCAAAAGCGTGATATTTTCCGGACGCCGAGCGAGAAAATAGCCGCCGGTCTGCCCTCTACGCACATCAATAAGCTTCGCATTTCTCAATTTAAGAGACAAGGTAACCATGTACTGCTTGGGGATTTTCATTTTTTCCGAGATTTCGGAAACCGGCGCCATACGATTTACAAGCGCCAGATAGAGCAAAGCGCGGATTGCGTAGTCCGAAGCCATGTTCAGTTGCATGCCAGGTCCTCCTTTTAATCTCTGCAATGTGAGATTAAATGCGATTTTTTGATAAGCCCGGCAGTTGCGCCGGGTTATAAGCATATGACCGACGCACATAGAGCAAGGATATAATAATCCTTCCTCTTTGACTTAAAAGGCGCAGGGTTTGCTTTCCTGCAAATCCTGCGCCTCTCAAGTGCAACCAGACTGACTTCCCATTTTGGGGAGAGCCTCTTGGCTTTGCGTCGCTGTATTTCTACAGGTTTGCCATATTCAATTGTTTGCGTCAATAAGTACACTCTATGACGCAGGAAATAAAGGCTACAGAAACAGCAAAAAACCGCCTTTTCAGGCGGCTTAAGCAGACAGATTTGAATCAACCCGCTTGCGTCATAGAGTGTACTTTACGCTTTCCGCCCAAATCATAGAGTGTAGTTTCTGACACAAGAGGCAGTTTGAGCAATACAATTGCTTCTATGTCTAAGATACAGCAGGATAGCTCATTTTTCAATAGATTTCGCTAAAGTGGCAATTGCCAATTCAAGCAATCTGATTGACATTTTTGATTGCAACCGTTATTTTTATGTGTTATACTGGATGCATGGAGGAGATCAAAATGAAGTTTTCAGAGAAATTAAATAAGCTGCTGGCTTTAACGGAAATACAGGGCGCCCAGCTTGCAGAGGCAGTCAACATTGATCCCTCGCAAATCAGCCGCATGAGAACCGGTGTGCGCAAGCGTCCTAAAGATACAGAATTATTGAAACTAATGGCGAATTTTCTTGCCGGGCACTGCACCGGGCAATATCGGCTCTCTTCCCTTGCTGAGCTGACCGGAGACGTCCGTGTCCAGATAAAGCGGTCGGAGCACATGAGCGCTGACGCAATTTTCACATGGCTGTCGTCAGATGCCGATGTTGAACCAAAAACGCGAGTAGAAACCTTCCTGCGGCGGTTCGACGGCTTTTCCCTGCGCACACTGAACATGGTGCATGGAGAAACGGATGCGGTTCCATCTATTCAGAATGCAAACGGCGAGAACGGGTTTTACGCTTTCTTTGACAATGCAGGAAAGCGCAGGGCTGTATCAGAACTGATAAAAGTCATTCTTGACTCAGAAGAACCGGGCGATGTATATCTGTTCACCGATGAAGATATGACTTGGCTTGCAGAGGATCTGACCTTCCTGCGAAATCTAACGGACGGCATCCAGCAGTTCGTTCAAAAAGGCGGTCATATTTACCGTGTAGAGCCACCGATGCAGAGCCTCGACTTTACCTTTCGTACGATAGAGCGTTGGCTCCCGGCACACATGTCCGGCGCAATCGACCAATACTACTACCCTCATCTGCGGGACGAGTTGCATCGGCGCACGTTGTTCGTCGCGCCGGGCAAAGCGGCGGTGTTCTCCCGTTCGTTAGCTGGACAGAAGCAGAGTCGGTTCACCACGTTCTGCGCCGATGCAGCCATGGTTGAACTCTGCCATCAGGAAGCACTGGACATCTTGAAAGTCTGCCGCCCGATGATGTGCGTACATACCGTGAAGGAGGCGGATGCGTTGTTTGCGTGTATGCGTCATGTGGCAGATATTCCGGCGGACGGACTATATAAGACAGCATCGCTGTCAGTCGCCACACTGCCGATAGAGATCATGGAGCGCGTCTGCCGGGAAAGAAACTCACCCCTGGCCGAACGGATGCTCAAGAGCCAGCGTGAGCGGGCCGTTCTTCGGGAAAATGCTATGCAAAAACATAACCTCGTGGATATTATGACGCTGGCAGATCCGCAGGAAGTAATGGCGGGAATGGTGCCGGTTGCCATCACAAAAATGTTGCCGGATGGTCCAGCATTTTATACACCGGAGGAATATCGCTTGCACCTTGAGCGCATTGTCGAGGCGATGGAACGAAATTATCGCTATCAGGTCATCTTGACAGAAACACCCAACTGGCAGGATGTTATCCTCTACTGCAAGGGCGATGACAACGTGTTGCTGATCAAAAGCAGAGATCCTTTCGCCATCTTTGAAATCACCGAGAGGCGGATGGCCACCAGCTTCTGCGACTTCCTACATCAAATATCCGCCCAGGAGCGCCTTACGAACGATCGCCAGGACACCATTGATGAGCTGCGTAAAATGATGAAGCAGCTACAGGGTTAATCCCGCTTCAGCCAGCGCAGGAAGGTGGAGCCGGAAACGCCCAACAGCGCCGCCGCCTGCCGTGAGTTCATTTCCCCTGTTATGTATCGCTCCCGCACCGTATCGTAGCTCTCCGGCAGCGGAAGTGCCTCTTTCCCAAAACGCACGCCTCGCGCCTTTGCGGCAGCGATGCCCTCGGCCTGCCTCTGTCGGATGTTCTCACGCTCACTCTGGGCAACATAGCTTAAAAGCTGCAAAACGATATCCGCGATCAGCACGCCCGTCAGGTCTCGCCCCTGCCGTGTGTCCAAAAGCGGCATATCCAGCACTACGATGGCTGATTGCTTTTCTTTTGTGATAATGCGCCATTGCTCTAGTATCTCGGCGTAATTTCTGCCTAACCGATCGATGCTCTTTACTACGAGCGTATCTCCTGGCTTGAGTTTTTTTAACAACCGTCGATACTTTGGACGATCGAAATCCTTACCTGACTTCTTATCCAAAAAGATGTTTTTGGATGCAATTCCGAACTCATACATTGAAATAACTTGGCGATCTTCATTTTGGCCCTTGGCCGATACGCGGATATAGCCATATTCTGTATTCATACATTTATTTCCCTCCAACACAAGAATTAGACGAAACACGTCACCTGCATTCATTGTAAGGAGTTCGCTGATATATGAAAGGATGGCATTGCACTGGTTATTCTCCTGTTATCCCGTTAAGAAGTGTGGTGTGCTTTTCTATGTAACAGCCCGCAAAAGCATAGGAGATGACCGAGGTCACCTCCTATGCGCAGTACATTATTCAGATTTCCTGCTTTCAATCAAGGCTTCGACCATCGCCTTAATGACCTTTCGATCCCGTTCATCGCAAGTGCGGAGCAAGCGAACAAGCTGATCAAATTCCGGGTCTTCTTGAGCAAGTTCCGGGTATGCAACGATATCTGCCGAAACACCCATAGCACGCATCAGACGAACAAAGCACTCAATGCTTGGCCGTTTTTCACCATTTTCAATAGCGGTCAGGTGCCGCGTAGTGATTTCTACCCGCTCCGATATGTAATCTCTTGTATAGTGCTTACTATCGCGGGCATCTCGAATGATGTTGTGCATGTTCTTTGTGACAAGTTCTTCTTTTTTATACACCGTTAGTTCACCTCACATCTGATTTTACAAGGAGATGACACACGGCGGAATGTTCCGTTGGTGGTTAATTTTCGGTTCTAACAGAGCGACATGAAAATAGGATATAGCGTTGAATAAAAGCCAATACCACAAAATGTGCCCTTTGATCGGTACATAGTCTGTTGCAAGAGATAGAGTGGGAGGTTGTTTATGCGAATGGAAAACAAAACGCTGCTCCTCGTGAGCAGCACAGAGTAGTAGGCAGAGAACTACACTGCTGCAGCAAGTTTTCCAACGCGCCAAAGAGAAGAAAACGGCGCGTGCAGAAATGTATACCCACAGCAGGAACTGATAGTACAATTTAATGACCACCACAGGGGCGAGAGCGTGCGACCGGAAATCCGGCTGTGCGCTCTTTCTTATTTTTGTCGAAAAAACGCAAATCGTGTACGGTGCCGTTCGCCCCCTGTTTCTGACATCCTTTGTTGCCGGATGTTCAGAAATAAGGAGGATGAAATCATGTGGGAGAAAAACAACGGCAGTGATGCCAACAGCGTTCTGCAAAACCAGTTCACCGCGTATCTGATGACCGCGGTGCGAAACCAGAAGATCCTTTATCTGCGGAAGCTCTCCAAGCTTCAACAGTATGAGCTGCCCCTGGAATTGCAAGAAACGCTTGTGCGAACCATCGAAGAAGACCCTGTTTTCGATTTGATTCTGCTTCAAAAGCTGGAAGGTGAACGCCTATATCTGGCGCTGAAGCAGATCAATGATCGGAACCGGTACATTTTCTTTGCAAAGGCTCTGGATGAAAAAACCTTTGCCGAACTTGCCAAAGAGTTGGGGATGAGTTATGGCGCAGTCGCTATGGCTTATCACAGAACGATTGAGCGTATTCGGCAAGCGATGGGAGGTGACACCGAATGAATTTTACTGAACTGTTGATCCGGGCAAAAGCAACGGATGCAGATGCGGTCGGAGAAATCCTCAAGATGTACCGGCCTCTACTTATGAAGGAATCGCTCATCAATGGTGTGTTCGATGAAGATTTGTACCAAGAACTCTGCATAACACTGATGCGTTGTATCCGCAAAATCAAAATCTGACCTTGACAGGGCGAGGCGCTGGGATTGTTCTCCGGCGCCTCGTTCTTTAAATTTGCCATGAAAAAGCCCTCCGCCCCTATTTATATGGCGGAGGGTTAGGGCTCCAGATTATTTTCTTCAAAAAGCGGGGACGCGAAGAAAACATCTATTCCTATGCCTATACCTTGACACATCTCATGGATGATACGCAATTTCACGGAGTCATAGGAGCAGTTCATAACATTACCTATGGTGGACTTAGGTACCCCACTTTTTATATAAAGTTGATACTGCGTCATATTTTTTTCATGGAGCAACTCACTTAACCTGGCGCTGATCGCTTGGTTCAATTTCACATTATATCACCGTCCCTGTAACTGTACCACAATTATACTTGCAGGCCGGATGCAAATAGTCCCTACAACTGTACCATTGCCTGTTTTTGTGATAAAATATATGGGCGATCAGAGAACCCAACGATGAAGATTCTTTTGAGGTAGCGATAAATTTTTAATCCAACATGGAAAAAAGCAGAGGATAAAGGTGCTGATAGGTTTAATTTCGGAGGGATCGGAGATATACTATTTATAAGGATATTCGCTATTAGACTGATTGCTTACCGCACTATATGGGCTGAAATGCGGTAATTCTCAAATCGTATTTTATGTGCTATGCGAAAAGACTCCAATTTTGTTTTATCCCGCGCAGTAATACCATAGCTATAGGAAATTTTATTACAATAATTCAAAAGGAGATGTGTCAATGTGGCTGAACGACTTGTATATCCTAAATGGCTGGAAGCCGATGAAAATGTCCTGGCAGAAAGGATAGCCGATCTCGAAGAAGATTTGTACGCTACCAATGACGACTTCAAAGCCATGCTTGATGAAAAACGCACGCTGTTGAAGACATCACCTGCACTTCATGCCGTTTTTGATGGCGGCAAGCCAAGTGCACTGGATGCAGTGGAAGTGGAAAATCTGACACGGATTATCGACTTGGAAAATCGTATGCGAAACATCACTGACCTATCAATCTTCCTGTTTGGCAGGAAAAATGCCTATATGTTTATGAAAAGCATAGGCATCGGGTAATTGAGATTTTTGTGTAACTGATAAAAAAAGAGCCATGCTACGTAGGATAAAGGTATCGCAATCGTATACATTCATCAAACAAGCGTGTGGACGGATAAATTTAATATTGAAGGGAGATGCTTGAAATGCAGATGTGCGGGCAGTGCAACAAGGTCTATGATGAATCCGAATATGCAAAATGCCCTTTTTGTTCCAAAGAAGAATATACTCATGTGATTGTATTTGACAAAAATGACGGAACAGCAAAATCAGTCCCCCAGGAAGATGCGCAGCTCTATGAATAAGCAAAAAAGCTCGCATTGGACAATGTGTATAATAGTAAAAAATAATAGAACGCAAAAATAGCCGGAGA
>JAQWCP010000093.1 GCA_028705905.1 Oscillospiraceae bacterium | reverse complement strand
GGGTGCATCCATATGCGTGCCTGTATGAGAGTCGAATTGAAGGCGCGTCTCCCGAAATCCGTCGGCTCCCAAGGTGGTGGCAGGGGAGAAAATAGGCGCTTTGCAGCCGGGGTAAACGGGCATTTGAGGGGTGATGAGATGTGTCAGATCAATGGCTTTCATTTCTTTGCTCCTCTGAACGATGTTCCAAAAAGATCATCAATGCTGTGATATCCCCGGGGGAAACGCCAGAAATGCGGGATGCCTGTCCCAGATTGAACGGGCGGATCTTTTGTAATTTTTGCCGCGCTTCCAGCCGCAGCCCCTGCAAAAGCAGATAATCCAGATCTTCCGGCAGAAGATGAGACTCCATCCGCTGAAATTCTTCCAATTGTCGGGTCTGCCGCTTGATATATCCTTCGTATTTTACAGTGATCTCCACTTGTTCTGTAACATCCTTCGGCAAATCTTCTCTGGTTTTGTCAAAAGGCTGCAAATCTTCATAAGTGATCCTAGGTCGGCGCAGAAGGTCGATGAGCCGGGCGCTGTTTTTCACCGGCGGCTCTTTTTTCTCGTCCAGCAAGGCGTTTAACCCAGGGGAGGCGGAAACCCCGGTTTTCTCCAAACGACGAATTTCTTCATCCACCCGTTGATATTTACTCAAAACAGCCTGATACCGTTGTTCAGAGACCAGACCGATGGCATATCCAATTGGCGTCATACGAAAATCTGCGTTGTCCTGTCGGTGGAGCAGCCGGTATTCTGTCCGGGCGGTCATCATGCGGTAAGGTTCGTTGGTTCCCTTTGTCACCAGGTCATCGATCAGCACGCCGATATATCCCTGGCTTCGGTCAATGACCATGGGGGGCTTTTTTAGAATTTGCAGCGCCGCGTTGACCCCGGCTATAAACCCCTGTACCGCCGCTTCCTCGTAACCGGAGGAGCCGTTGAACTGGCCGGCGCCATATAAGCACCTTATCTTTTTATGCTCCAACGTGGGCAGCAGCTCCAGAGGGTCCAAACAGTCATATTCGATGGCGTAGGCGGGGCGGGTCATTTCCGCCCGCTCCAAGCCGGGAAGTGTGTGAAGCATTTGTATTTGTACATCTTCCGGCAAAGAAGAAGAAAACCCTTGGATATATAACTCTTCCGTTTCCAGCCCCATGGGTTCCACAAAAAGTTGGTGGCGGGGTTTGTCGGAAAAGCGCACCACCTTATCTTCAATGGAGGGACAATAGCGGGGGCCAATCCCGTCGATCAGGCCGGAATAAAGGGGAGAGCGGTCCAAGTTGGCGCGAATGATGCTGTGGGTTTGTTCATTGGTATAAATCAGGTGGCAGATGGCCTGATTTTTCAAAGGGGTTTTTGTTTCAAAGGAGAAGGGGGTGGGTTGCTCGTCCCCTGGCTGAGGCTCCATTTTGGAAAAATCCACCGAGCGGGCGTTCACCCGGGGTGGGGTACCAGTTTTAAACCGACGCAGGGTAAGCCCCAGATTTTTCAAACAGGCAGACAAACCCACGGAAGCGAACATACCATCCGGTCCGCCTTCTCGTGTGACGTCTCCAATGATGGTGCGCCCCTTTAAATAGGTGCCGGAGCAGATAATGGCCGCTTTGACCCCATAGGTCGCGCCGGTCTGGGTTCGGACGCCGGAGACAGCGCCGTGTTCTGTCAAAATCTCCATTACTTCCGCTTGCTTGATGGATAAGTGTTCTTGCAGCTCCAGCGTATGCTTCATGATATTCTGGTATTCCCGGCGGTCTGCCTGGGCCCGCAAGGAGTGAACGGCAGGCCCTTTGCCCCGGTTCAACACGCGGTACTGGATGCAGGCCAGGTCGGCGGCCCTTCCCATTTCACCGCCCAGCGCGTCCAGCTCACGCACCAGGTGGCCTTTGCCAGTCCCGCCAATGGCGGGGTTGCAGGGCATGTTGCCCACTGCGTCTAAATTGATGGTAAAGCATATGGTTTCAAGGCCAAGCCGGGCGGCGGCCAGGGCCGCTTCGATGCCGGCGTGGCCGGCGCCAATTACTGCAATATCATATGTCCCCGCGTGAAAGTCCATAAATGGGAGTCCTCCTTCTGATTCCAATCTGCAATGCGTGATGTAAGTTACGAGGGGGTCAGCACAATCACCGGCACATGGGGCCGGTTGAACAGCCGGAAGGTTTTTCCCACGTTACCAAGTCCGCGGGAGACCACAAGCTGGCTGCTGCCCAGCGTATATAATCCATTGGTATAGGTGGGAAACCAGTTTTGTTCCGTTCCCACAAGGCCGTCTGTAAAGGGCAGACGGACGAGGCCGCCATGCCCGTGGCCGGACAAGATAAGATCAAAGCCACAGGCGGCATATTCCGGAAACCGATTGTTCCGATGAGCCAGCAAGATGGAAAAACCATCTCCTTCTGCCGCCTTCAGTTCTTGATAAAGCGCCAAAGGTGTCTTTTGGTCATATGGCCCGTTGGGGTCGTCCACGCCGCAAAGCAGAATCCTCGCTCCATCCCGTTTGATGGGGACGTACATATTACGCAGGGGCGTGACCCCGTTTTCTTTCAGCATGGCAAACAAGGCACTCATTTCCCGGACGGCCCATTCGTGGTTTCCTGTCACATAATAGGTGGGCGCAATCTGGGACAAACCCCGGGCCAGTGGGACGACATCCGAAAGCTGTTCTTCCTCGTCGATGATATCGCCTGTGTAGACGATCAAATCGGGCCTGGCTTGCTGCACGGCCTGGAGGATGCCCGCATTGTCATCCCCAAACACCTTTCCATGCCCGTCTGAGAGCAAAACGATGCGAAAACCGGAAAAAGCATCCGGGAGCTTGGGGGAGGAAACGAGAATCTCCGACATATCCAACCGGTTGTTTTGATCATACAGAAACCAGGGGAGGAAAAAAATCAAAAGGAAAAGCAATCCAACGATCCGGAGGGGCCGGCGTTTCTTTTTGGTTGCAGAAGCCATGACGTAAATCCTTTCCGTGAAATTTTTTTAGTATATCATAAAACAACAAAAAAGAAAAGAACCCCACGATAAAGTCGTGGGGTGGACCGGCTATTCCGGCTTTACTTGTTTATCCCGGAGGAAAATGTGTTTGATATGAGGAGAGTTGGTTTGGCGCACGTCAATTTCAAATCGATCCAGAGATTTCATCAATTGCGTCAGCTTTTGAAACCCATAGTTGCGGGGATCAAAGTCCGGCTGTTTTTTGAGAAGCAAATTTCCCAGCTCTCCCATGAATGCATACCCGTCTTCGTCGGCGATGTCCGCGACGGAAGAGGCGATAAGCTGAACCATTTCATTCGGCACATGATCCGACGTATCCAGTTCGTTGTGATTGTGGGCCGCCTCGGCTGTCTGCTCAGCTTTCTTTTTCAATTTTGTTTTTGACTTGGTTTGCACCATGTCTTTTTCCGCTGCCGCCCGAATGATTTCCACATAGATAAATTTATCGCAAGCGACGATGAAGGGCATGGGCGTTTTTTTCTCGCCGATCCCAATGACTTTCATGCCCGCCTCCCGCAGCCGCGTGGCAAGCCTTGTAAAGTCGCTGTCACTGGAGACAAGGCAGAACCCATCCGTTTTACTGGTGTATAAAATATCCATCGCGTCAATAATCATAGCGGAATCTGTGGCGTTTTTTCCCGTGGTATATGCATATTGCTGAATGGGCGTAATGGCATTTTCCAAAAGAATGTTCTTCCAGCTGGCTAAATTGGGTGTGGTCCAATCGCCATAAATCCGCTTGATGGTGGGTGTGCCGTATACTGCGATTTCGGCCATGACATCTTTGATACTGTTGCGCGGCGCATTGTCTGCATCAATCAGAACAGCAAGACGCAAATCGGTAAGCTGAGACATAAAACCATTTCCTCCTCATACGAATCATCTCGTGTCATAGGAATAAGCAACCATTGATCTCCCGTTCCGTGTTTCAAAAGGCCTATAAAAGCAGAGGCCCAAGGGCCTGCAACAATTTAATTGATCGGCGCAGAATGCACCAGGAAGATGGACTCATTTGGTACTATTGTACAAAATAGAACGTCATTTGTCAACCAAAGCCTAGGGAGGAACGGATTTTTCTTTTGTTTCAGGCGAAGAGGGCCGGTTTCTTTCTAAGATTGTGGTTGACACAGGTAAAAAATATACTGTATAATAACCTTTGCACTTGCAACAGTCGGAGATGCTTTGCAATTTGCGTGATTTTTCAGAAAATGTTCCTATTTTCGGTTCAAATGCGGTTTTATCCGGATTTGCCATAATGGTGCATACGATTTTAAAATGGGAGGTGTGACAGATGCTGCGCACATATCAGCCGAAAAAACGCCAGCGCTCTAAGGAGCATGGTTTTCGCAAGAGAATGGCTACAAGAAATGGACGTCAGGTTTTGGCCCGTAGACGTTCCAAGGGAAGAGCCCGTCTGACCCACTAATCCGTTTCGATTGTCGGCGGGGCGGCGCATTTGCGGCCCCGCCGCGCGAGCGTTTTTGGAATTCGGGCAATATGGTTGGAAACAAGAAAAACGAGGTCTTACAGTTGGAGTATTCACAGTCTCTCAAAAAGAACCATGAATTTCGCAGGTTGTACGCCAGAGGGAAAAGTGCAGTCTCTCCCATTTTGGTTCTTTATTGCAGAAAAAATGGTCGTGGTGTGAACCGGATTGGCATTACAGTTGGTGGAAAAGTAGGCAATGCAGTGAAACGCAATTGGATCCGCCGCCGTTTACGAGAATGTTATCGAGTGAATGAAGCGCGTTTTGCTGTGGGATATGATTTGGTTTTAGTGGCGCGGGTGCGCACGGGATTTGCAAAATACCAGCAGATGGAAGAGCATTTGCTGCGCTTGGCGGGGCGTCTGGGCCTTTTGAAACAGGAGGGCGTATGAAGCGAATTTTAATGGCGCTTATTTCGTTTTACCGCAAACAGATATCGCCTTTTCGACCGCCTTGTTGCCGGTTTATCCCCACTTGTTCCGCGTATGCGTTGGAAGCCATTGAACGGCACGGTGCCGTAAGAGGAGGGGTTCTTGCGTTGAAGCGGGTTCTGAAATGTCATCCACTTCATGCAGGGGGATATGATCCGGTACCATGATAATCAATTTGGAGGCTGTCTATGGATATATTTAACACGCTTATCACAACGCCGTTCTCTTGGGTTCTTTTAACCCTATATAATTTTTGCCGCAGTTATGGATTGGCCCTTGTCTTATTTTCGCTGATCATCAAACTGATTTTATTGCCCTTTTCTATGAAGAGCAAGAAAAACATGGTAAAAATGGGGCGGCTCAATCCAAAGCTGAAGGCTTTGGAAAAACAATATAAAAACGATCGAGAAAAATACGCGGAAGAGACGCAGAAATTATATAAGCAATATGGAATCAATCCCATGAGCGGCTGTTTGTGGAGTCTTTTACCGCTTCCCATCATGCTGGGTTTGTACGGCGTGGTTCGTCAGCCACTCACAAATTTGATGAAGTTGACGGCAGACCAGATCAGCACGGTGGTTGCCACGCTCACATCTTTGGGCGTCACGGTTGGAAACGCCAATTCCGCATATGGTGAAATTGCGCTGGCACAGCAAATTTCCGGCCATCTGCCGGAAGTACAGGCTGTGGTACCCAAGGTGTTTGCCATCAATTATAATTTCCTGGGAATTGATTTGTCTGCACAGCCAAGTTTGGATTTCTTTACTACTGGCACGTGGACTTGGGCGGCCATTGGTTTGTTTTTGTTGCCGCTTATCTCTGGCCTTGCATCTTTCTTCTCCATGCGAGTGGCAACCAGAACAAACGCCAGCCCCAGCCAAGATGGGGAAAAAACCGTTGCAGATAAGACAAATCAGAAAATGAGCTGGTTTATGCCCCTGATTTCTGTTTACATTGGTTTTATCATGCCGGCTGGCCTGTGCGTTTACTGGATTATGAACAGCGTATTTGGCATCGTTCAGGAATTGGTTTTGAGCAAGATTATTGGCAAAAAGCTGGACAAGGAAGAAGAGGCCAGAAAAGAGCAAGAAGCGATCTTGCTGGCAGAAGAAAAGAAAAAGAGAGCGGAAGCCGCTACCCGGAAATATTCCAACAAAGGACAGAAGCAAAAACCGAAGAGGGAAGCGACGCATGAAAAGGGCCAGATTCAAGACAGGCCATATGCTAGGGGCCGGTCCTATAATGCAGAACGATTTGGAGGAGATGAGCCGTCCGCCCCGCTGCCGGAACAGCAGGCAGCGTCAGACGAGGGGCAACCTCCGGAAAATGAATAGATAGGAGAGCGCCTTATGAATCGCTGGATCGAAGTGACCGGTAAAACAGAAGAAGAAGCCATTGCCGCAGCTCTCGCGCAACTGGAACTGGGACGAGATGAAGTTTCGGTGGAGCTTTTGGAACGGGCAAAGTCTGGGTTTCTTGGAATCGGGGGCTCGCCTGCGAAGATCCGTGTGACATATACGGTGGAGCAAAGCCGAACGGAAAAAATCGAAGCATTTTTGAAAGGGCTTCTGGAACGGCTTCATTCCGACGCGGTCGCCCGCGTGGAAGAGACACCTGACTATGCTTGCATCAAAGAGCTTATGGAAGCTCCATGACCGTGTACGCAGT
>JAQWCP010000092.1 GCA_028705905.1 Oscillospiraceae bacterium | reverse complement strand
GCCTCTGCGGTCATTTCTCGGCCGGTCGTTGCGAGGCGGGCGAGTGGTGTCCATGGTGCGCGGAGTGGTCCGCAATGTTTGGCTCAGGACTTCCCCTTTATAAATCCAGACTTTTACGCCAATCCGACCAAATGTGGTAGCAGCTTCCGCAAAGCCGTAGTCGATGTCGGCGCGGATCGTCTGCAGGGGAATGGTTCCTTCGTGATAATGTTCCGTTCTTGCAATTTCAGCGCCACCCAGACGACCAGAGACGCTGGTTTTAATGCCTCTCGCGCCCATTCTCATCGCTCTTGCCATGGCATTTTTCATTGCGCGGCGGAAGGAAATTCTTTTCTCCAGCTGTGCTGCAATGTTTTCCGCCACCAGCTGCGCGTTCATATCAGGGCTCTTTACTTCAACAATATTCAACGCAACTGGCTTGCCGATCATGGCTTCTAACCGCTTGCGCAGACGCTCAATTTCAACCCCGCCTTTGCCAATGACAACACCGGGGCGAGCACAATGCAGATAAATCCGCACTTTTGTATTGTTGCGCTCAATTTCAATCTTGGGAATGCCTGCGGAGTACAGAGTCTTTTTCAGGTATTTCCGCAGTTTGTAGTCTTCCACAATCAGGTCGCCCACTTTTTCGTTGCTGGCGTACCAACGGGAATCCCAATCTTTGATGACACCCACGCGCAAGCCGTGGGGATGCACTTTCTGTCCCATAGTTTACCTCCTCACCTCTAAGCCTTTTCTTTCACTGTGATGGTGACGTGAGACGTTCTCTTGTTAATCCGATATGCTCTGCCTTGGGCTCTCGGCATGATCCGTTTGATGATCGGGCCGGGAGTGGCATACACTTCGGAAACATAGAGGCGCTCCGGATCCATCTCGTGATTGTTCTCCGCATTGGCAGCGGCACTCTTTAAGAGCTTGATCATCGGCTCAGATGCGGACTTGCGCGTCTGCATCAAAATAGCCATTGCCATACCCACAGATTTGCCGCGAATTAAGTCGCAAACAATCTGGACTTTGCGGGGAGAGATGCGGACATATTTCAAATGTGCTTTGGCTTCCATAAATGCATATCCTCCTTACTTCGTGTTGGAGGTCTTGCCGCCGGAATGACCTCTGTAAGTGCGGGTCGGGGCAAATTCCCCTAATTTATGACCAACCATGTCTTCTGTGACATAGACAGGCACATGCTTGCGGCCATCATGCACTGCGATGGTATGCCCCACGAAAGAGGGGAAAATTGTGGATGCGCGAGACCAGGTTTTCAACACTTTCTTCTCGCCGGCCTGATTCATCGCCTCCACCCGCTTCAACAGCTCAGGGGCGACAAACGGTCCTTTTTTCACACTTCTGCTCATCTAGTTCTTGCCTCCCTTACTTCGCATTGCGGTGCTTGACAATGAACTTATCCGTACGGTTCTTTGTCTTCCGCGTCTTGTAACCCAACGTCGGTTTGCCCCACGGGGTCACAGGACTGGGACGACCAATCGGAGCTTTGCCTTCGCCGCCGCCATGAGGGTGATCCACCGGGTTCATGACAGAACCACGAACCGTAGGTCTCCAGCCCATGTGGCGTTTCCGGCCGGCTTTACCGATCTGGATATTTTCATGATCCAAATTGCCCAATTGGCCGATTACTGCGATGCACTCCTGACGAACGATCCGCACTTCGCCGGACGGCAGACGGACCTGCGCCAGGCCGTTTTCTTTCGCCATCAGCTGTGCTGATGCGCCAGCGGAACGGACCAGCTGAGCGCCCTTGCCGGGGTACATCTCAATGCAGTGGATCACAGTACCAACCGGAATTGCGGAAATCGGCAACGCATTGCCGGGCTTGATGTCTGCCTTGGCGGAGGAAATGACCTTGTCGCCAGCGGCAAGCCCCAGGGGTGCCGGAATATATCTGCGCTCACCATCTTCATACTCGATCAGCGCAATATTGGCAGACCGGTTGGGGTCGTATTCCAAACGCAGAACGGTGCCAGGGACATCGGTCTTGTTCCGCTTGAAATCAATGATTCTATACTTTACTTTATTGCCGCCGCCACGATGACGAACGGTAATTCTGCCGTAGCTGTTGCGACCTGCATTCTTTTTCAGGGGCTCGGTCAGGCTGCGCTCCGGCTTTGCCTTTTTATCTATACCCTCGAAAGCCGAAACGGTCATGTGTCGCCGGGACGGCGTCGTAGGTTTATAGGTTTTAATCGCCATTGCGTCTTACCTCCTTAAATCATTCCCTCAAAGAATTCAATGCTCTTGGAGTCGGGCTTGAGCTGAATCATAGCCTTCTTCCAGTTTTTGCGGCGGCCCTTGGGATGAGCGCCCATCCGCTTTTCTTTGCCAATCATGTTCAATGTATTGACCTTCTGAACCTTCACACCGAAAATCTCTTCAATGGCTTTTTTAATCTCTGGTTTACCAGCACTCTTGGCAACTTCGAAAACATATTTCTTGTTTTCAATTTCTCCCATGGACTGCTCGGTAATGATGGGGCGAAGGATGATATCATACGCATTCGTCATTATGCGAACACCTCCTCAATCACAGCCAAGGCGCTCTTGTCCACGACAAACCGCTGGGCGTTTAAAATATCATACACACTTAAGATTTTTGCTGTTGTGGTTTGGATGCCCGGGATGTTCCGCGCACTTTTCACAATAGCTTCCCGCACCTCCGGTGTAACCACAAGTGCTTTGCGTTCTACGCCAACCGCACTGAGGAAACGCTGGAAATCTTTCGTCTTAATGGCATCCATATTCAGATCGTCCACTACAATGATATTCCCTGCCGCCGCTTTTGCGGAAAGGGCACTCTTGAGCGCCAAACGCTTCACTTTCTTATTCACGGTATAGCGGTACGTTCTGGGCTTGGGTGCAAATGCCACGCCGCCGTGTGTCCACTGTACAGCGCGGGTCGAGCCTTGGCGCGCACGTCCAGTGCCTTTTTGCCGATAGGGCTTTTTGCCGCCGCCAGATACTTCCGCACGCGTCAACGCGCTTTGGGTTCCCTGTCTCAAGTTTGCCAAGTGGTTCTTTACTACCTCGTGCAGAACAGCCTCGTTGGGTTCTGCTCCAAAAACGGCTTCAGACAGCTCAATTTCGCCAACGGACTGCCCTGCCATATTATAAACGGTTGCTTTCGGCATACTCTTTTACGCTCCTTCCACTCTTATTTGTTTTTGACTGAGTTGCGAAGGAAGACCACGCCGCCCTTGGGGCCGGGGATCGCGCCGCGCACTGCAATCAGATTAAATTCTGGGTCAACTTTCACCACGTCTAAGTTCATCACTGTGACCTGCTCGTTGCCCATGTGGCCAGCGCCAATTTTGCCGGGCAGAATCCGGGCAGGATCCGTACCGGAACCCATGGAGCCCGCGTGACGGTGAACCGGGCCGCCGCCGTGGCTCATGGGGGTCCGCTGGGCGCCCCAGCGCTTGATGACGCCGGCATATCCTTTGCCGCGGCTGGTCCCGGTAATATCTACCCGGTCGCCTTCTGCAAATACATCTGCTTTGAGCACGCTGCCGACGCTCATTTCATCCGTGTTATCCAGATGGAATTCCTTCAACGTCCGTTTCAATGCGTCGCCTGCCTTTTTCAAGTGTCCTGCCTGCGGCTTGTTTAACTTCCGCGCAGGAACATCTTCAAAGCCAAGCTGAACAGCGGCATAGCCATCTTTTTCCACGCTTTTCTTCTGGATGACAACGCAAGGGCCCGCTTCGATTACGGTGACCGGAATGACTTTGCCATCTGCGTCGAAAATTTGGGTCATTCCCACTTTCTTGCCGATCAATGCCTTTTCCATGCAGTTTCCTCCTTTAGGTTATTGGTTGGCTTCGCCAACATGACCTGCCCGCTTTGCATGTAGCGAGCAAAGGTACCAACAAAATAATGTGATTAGAGCTTAATTGAAATCTCCACGCCGGCGGGCAGATCCAAATTCATCAGCGCTTCCACTGTTTTGGGAGTGGGTCTCAAGATATCAATCAAGCGCTTGTGGGTGCGGCGTTCAAATTGCTCCCGACTGTCCTTATACTTGTGGACCGCCCGCAAAATGGTGACAACTTCCTTCTTGGTGGGCAGGGGGATGGGACCGGAAACAGCTGCGCCATTGCGCTTTGCGGTTTCCACAATTTTTTCTGCGCTCGCGTCGATGAGCTGATGGTCATACGCTTTGAGCCGGATACGAATGATTTCTTTCTGTGCTGCCATGTGGTGGTTTCCTCCTTACGTAAACGTACAAAGTGATTTTTTCGCTTCGTACGGCGAGGGAAAAATCTGTACGCTAGTCCGTGCGTATCATTCTACTTCATAAACAAAACCGGCACAAATAAGGTTGGCCGGTTTCCTCCTGTGCAGCGATATACGCAACATACAGTCTCCTCAGCCGCCCGATTCTCGGACATACTCCGCGAAAGTTACCGGGTTTCCCCGCAATCTCCCGCATCATCGCAGTGAAACGATTTCTTATAAAGAAATAGCTTGGCATTCTTTATGAACGCCAAGCTATCATATAATATTGTGGCCCCTCTGTCAAGAGGGAATTTGCAAAAAACGGGGCTTTTTCTCGATTTCATCACATTTCCACGAAAACAGCAGGAATTGGTTCTATATGCTGTCTTTTTCGATGCAATCAATCCGCTGTTTGGTATCCATATGCGCCTCCTATGCCGCCCCGGGGCATATAAGTTGGCGTTTCGACCCCCGCCTGCAATTGCGCAGCCACGTCAATCTCCAAGACCTCTCCATCCAGCGTCACTCTGTTCCAGACCCGTGCTACGCCGCTGCGCGTTCCACGCACCAGCTCACATGGAATTTCCGCGGTTTTGCATAGGAGGGACATGGCCGCTGCAACGCCTTCACTGTTTGCCCTTCCCTGGATGAGAGCCGCATAAACGGTCTCTTTCCCTTCCCCGTCATAGACCGTGGACTGCTTTAACTTGCGATACAGCTGGGTCAAAGTGTCTCTCTGGCGCTCCCCCGCCGTTGACGCCGTCAGAGAATCTGCTGCCCGCTCCACCTGTTCTTGCTGGCGCAGCAGCACTTTCTGGTCTCTCTGATACATCAACGTGATCTCTAAAATCCGCTCGGTTCCTTCCTCCGGATATAGGCCAATTTCACAATCCGGCAAACCGAATGCAGCGTTAGGGGTGGCGTCATATGCCTCGCTTAAAATAGTTCGGATATATGCCTCATCTTCCTCAAAATAACCGATGCGCAACACTGCGGCAGGCGAAAACTGTTCCAGCGCATTTTGCAGTACCTCCTTGATGGCACTGCTCCCCGTCGCAGCAACAACACTTTTGATCTGCTCATAAGAACGCCGGTAAGCGATGTAAAGATTAACTTCATAATAAGAGACAATCCGAGAAAAGTCATGGGTTATGTAATCCACGGCATACGCGCCCAACGGATTATTCTGCTTCACTTCCAAGCAGGCATTTGACAGGTCTTCTCCTACATCGCCGGAATAATTGTACAGCCGAATGACACCATGGTCCACTCTCTGGCCTACCAATTGCAGAATGGCACTTACCAAAGAATCGTAACTATCGGCGCGTAAAATAGAGGCGTCCGTCAAAAGGCTGTTTTCTTCGTGCGTCTGCTCCGTGACATATTCCCGGTTGAGCAATGCTGTGCTGCAGCCTTGTAAAAGTAAGAGGACAGCAAACCCAAAAATGAAAATACGCCGTTTCATCACAGTTCCCTTTCTGATCCCCTCAATATCCCAAATGCTGGTTGACGATGACCACTTCCACATCCCCCGCCATGCCCGGCTTCATCCAAAAAACAGAGAGGGCTTTGCAAATCCGTTGGGGGTGATTGCAGTCATAGCAGCGGTCTCCCCGCTCCGCGCAAGGCGTTCCAACTCCCAGTCTCTTGGCATTTTGGGGCGCTGCGATGTTGCGCGCCCGCCAAATAGCCGCATCATAATTGGATGCGATCTTGTTGATCCCTACGATTACGTACACCTTTTCATGCCCATAGGTCATAGAAGCAATCCGGTTCCCATTGCCGTCAATATTAATGATCTCGCCCGTCTCCGCGATGCCGTTCACCGAAGAGAGATATACCTTTGCCTGGGCGGCCACATCCACTGTCCCGCCAGCCCAGTGCCAATGTACCGTGTTGTGGGCTGACAGCGAATCATAAATGCCCATTTCTTGAATGGTAACAGAACCGCCCATTCCCACTGTAACCTGGTCGATTTCTTCATTTAAATAGGAGGCCGCTTCCTGCGCCGTTTCGAAATAAGTTGTTCGATATCCTTTGGTTTCCAAATTCTTTCGCAGCTTTTCTATGTTCATACCAGCACTCCCCTAAATGGCATTCTTTTTATATTCGTCAAACCCCACACCCAGCACCTCATATGCCTCGCTCACAATCAGGAATGCATCGGGATCGATTTCCTTCACCGTTCGCTTTAAATCCATGATCTGATGCTTTTTAAATGCGCAGAGCAGCACCTTCTTTTCCTCTCCGGAAAAGGCCCCTTTTCCCGGCAGAATCGTGACACCCCGGGACAACCCCTGGGTAATTGCCGCGGCAATATCCGTCGACATATCACTGATGATATAGGCAAACTTCGCCTTGTTCATTCCG
>JAQWCP010000091.1 GCA_028705905.1 Oscillospiraceae bacterium | reverse complement strand
CGGTATCCACACCCAGCCCCTTGGCCTCTTCCTCACCGAAGGACAGAATATTAATTTTCCAGCGGAATAAAATGAGGGGAATTACCCCGATGAGGAAGGGAACCAGCATCATGAGCACTTCCCGGGTGGTGCAGGCGGTCAGCCCGCCCATCAGCCAGTAGGTGATTTCCGGCAGTTTGTTGTTGGGGTCCGCCTCGTATTTGAGGATAGAAGTGAATGCTGTAAACAGGCTCTGCACCACCATGCCGGTGAGCACCAAAATCAGCACGGTGTTGCCGCTTCTGCCGATGGCGCTGCTTAAAAAATAGGTCAGCGCCACGGCGGCGAGGCCGAACACAAAGGCGGTCAGTTCAATGCTGAGGCTGTCTGCGTTGTTCAGAATTGCCAAAGCCGCGCCAAAAGCGGCGCCCGCTGATGCCCCCAGAATATCTGGGGACACCATCGGGTTTTTGAACACGCCCTGATAGGCGGCGCCGGAGCTGGAAAGCGCGGCGCCCACCATCAGCGCACACAGAATGCGCGGGATGCGGATATTGAACAACACCCGGTCCACGGTGTCCGGCCATGTCTGTGCCAGACCTAGAATTTTTCGGGCGAGAATGGTGACCAGATCGGGCAATGAGATTCCAAATCTGCCGAAAACCAGAGACGCCAGAAAGGCGACAATAGGCAGAAGCACCAGAGCAGTCATGATGGTCAGGCGGGGAAGGCGGCCTGTCCTCCGGTTATTTGGGGGAGGAGCCTCCTTCACCTGTCTTTCAAGCAAACGCATTAAGAAACCCCCGCAGCCACATTAATGAGAGATTCCACCTGAGCGTCCGTAATATCCACGTTATAGAAGGTTTTATAGAAGGTTTTCACGTCGTTCTTCAAATCTACTTTTACATAGTCGGGGTACAGCATGCTGGCCAGCCATTCCACCCCGAGAATCCGCGCCATGCAGGGAGGACGGTCCACCCAGTTGAAGGGCAGGGCGGCGGGTACATAGATCCGCTTGTTCTGAACGGCCTTGATGCTGGTCCAGGAGGAATTGCCGTACACGGTCTTGAGGAAGTCCATGCCGCCCATCTGGGAGTTGGCAAGAATGACGTCCGGATTCCAAACCACGACCTGCTCCAGGGAGACGGAGGTTCCCTTGCCGGAGGCGGAGGTGTCCATGGTCACCACATTGATGGCGTTGACAAACTTGATGACTTCAGTATGCATGGAATCGGTGCCGTCGGTCTTCAGGCCGTCCGCGCTTTCCACGTAATAGAGCTTTACTTTTTCATTGTCGGGCACTTTCGACACCATGGCGGACACTTTGTCCAGCGTGTCCTTGGCATAATCCGCCAACTCGTTGCCTCGGTCTTCCACGCCCAAGATTTGGCCCAGCAAACGGTAGGTGGCCGGCGTGGATGCCAGCGCATTGTCCATTTCCACAACCGGAATGCCGGTCTGCTGGGACAACTGGGCCACCATTTCGGAATTTTCGCCGTTATAAGTAAAGTCCAGAACGATGTCCGGATCCAGCTTGAGGATTTCTTCCGTGTTGAAGGTATTCTGGCCGCCCATGGTGCCTCCCAGCACCGGCAGGTCTTTGTAGTCCGCGCTGATGTAGACTTTGGCGTCGTCCTTCAGAGCGGAGTTCCAGCCGATCAGCCGGTCGGGCGCCAATGTATACAGTATATAGGAACCGATAGGGCTTGTGCAATACACTCTTTTGATTTCTGTTGGGATGGTCACCTTGTTGCCTAGCATATCCGTGATTTCCTGGGTTCCAGCGGCGGCGGAAGCGGAAGGGGATGCCGTAGCGGGGTCGGTGGAGTTGGCGCAGCCTGAGATTGTCAGGGTCATCATGGCTGCACAAAGGAAAATTGCCAGATACCGTGCGATCTTTTTGCATTCCATTTCTTTTCCTCACTTTTCAAATAATTCGAAGATATATATTAAAACAATACCGGATTCATACGGCATTGCGAGTTTGACAGGTATTTGCCCCGGGCTTTGCTGGCCTAAGACCGCCCGGTCTCCTGAGGAAAAATGAAAAATGCGTTAGCGCCGGTCCAGTCCATAAAATTGAGATAGGCTCCGCTGTTTTCCGTTGCCACAAGGCTTGTCTGCTCCCCCGCCCACAGCCGTGCGATGGCCATGATCCGTGCCCAGCGGTAGGGGTTGGTAGGGTCTTCGGCCTGCAGCTGCGTGTGGGGAAAGGGCACGAACGGCTGAATGGCGACCCAGTCCGCCTCGATTTCCTTTAAAAATGCAAGCCCCCGGATGACCGCCTCGTCCGAGAGGCCGAAGCCCAGCAGCAGGCCGCTCCAAATTTTCAGGCCCGCGCGCTTGGCAGCTTTGAGGGTCTGCATCCGGTCCTCCAGGGAGTCTCCCCCCGGCCGGAACCAGCGGTAAATTTCCTCGTCCGGCGATTCCAGCCCGCATTGATAGCCATCCATGCCCGCGTCCCGCAGCCTCCGCAGAGACGCCTCGCTGACGGCACCGAACAGCCCGTACACCTCCATGTCAAACCGGGACTTGATTGCCCGTATATAGTCGCAGAAATAGTCTGGTATTTCATGTCCCATCCAGCCGGAGGCAACCAGAAGGTGGGTCGCCCCCGCCTTTCGCATTGTTTCGGCGCATTGGAGGACCTGATCGATGGGCCTGCGCCCATCAAAGGCCGGCCGGCCACTCTTGAAGCTTTCCCATTTGCAGTGCCGGCAGGGCGGATCGGTTTTGCAGGCACCGTTTAAAACCACGGGAGACCAGTATGCCTTAGGGCGCTTCGCCCCCGCCTCCCTGGCCCGCTCAAAAAGCGCCTGGTCGTCCAGCGCAAACAATTGCCGGAGTGTTTCCATTTCGTTTCCCCTTCATCTATGCGAAAGACCCTTTGCCTCCCGGCAGACCCTCCGCATTCGAACTCTTTCTTTCTACATATCGGTCATAAGAAGATGGCGTTATATTTTTTATCATATAACCATGGCTAAATTATATCATGCGCATGAGTTCTGTCAATAGGTCTTGGCAAATTTCCGATCATTTTAACGCACTGTGCATCCTATGGTATAATAGCCGCAGCGCGGTGATTATACTTTGAATTTGAAGCTTTTTCCTCGCCGCCAGGGCGGCGACACATGATACCACTGCCGCTTTGTGGCCATTGGTATCATCAAGCACAGACAGCAATCCGCATTTTTATTTTGATCAATTCGAATACATAAAAGGGAAATGGATATGCAGTTTTTTGAACTTGTTCAAACGTGGATCGGGCAGTTGGGAGAAACCATTTTCGGCTTGCTGCAGACAGCCGTGCCGTATACCGAGACGATCACCTGGGTGATCCGTTGGGTGATGCCCGGGCTGGCCTGCTTGATCCTGTTCCATGCGGCCCGGCCGCTGCTGATCTGGAAAAAAGAACCGGAAATCTAGGCCTATGTGGACCTGCCCAACGGCGCCCGCCTGCCTATTCGCCACTGGGAAAACAACATCGGTCGGGCCCCTTCCTCGGACATCGTGCTGAATTACCCCACTGTTTCCAGGAGCCACGCGGTGCTCATCCGTTCGGACGACGGGAGCTGGAGTATCACGGGAATCGGGTCAAAGGGCGGTCTGATCATCAACGGCCGGCCGGTGGAAGGGCAGTGTCCGATTTATTCTGGCGACATCATCAGCCTGGCCGGGATGGAGCTTGCGCTGCTCTCCACCGATGTGGAACAGGAGCAGGAGTGGGAAGAGATGACCGGCCGGAAGGAGCCCCGGATGAAACCCGGCCTTTGCTCCTTCATGTGGCTGTATTTTTTTGTTTATGTGCGTGCTGCGGTGCACGGGCTTTGATGTGGAAACCATCGCGTTTTTCCTCAAGACCCCAGACTTTGCCGTGGTGTCTCCGCGGCGCCCGACGAACTAGGCAAGCAGTTTTTTATCACCATTTTTGGTGTTGTTTTATTTTGGGTTCTCGGCATGTTCCTGCGAGACCTGGAACGGGCAAAAAGGGCGCGTTGGATCATGGGGGGCATTGATATGTACCCTAATTGGAGCATAAATGGTAAACAATTCCATGCTCATAATCTCTAAAGTAGTAAACTTTTTCATGATCACGAGCGGCAAACAAATTCGTGATCATGTGGTAAACTTTTTCGTTGACATTCACAGATGGTTAGGAAAAACGCCATTTATCAGTTATCAATAATATAATAACGTTGAAGAAATATAAAAGATTGCACTAAAGGTATTATCCTTCGGTGCAGTCTTTTATTTCAAGCCTCCACTTGAAGAGGGTCAGTCAAAAATTTACTTGTTTTCGTAAATCCCTAAGTTGAAATCCCTTTGGCGGGCCTTTTCCGTTGCCGATACCGGGTCACAGGGGGGCCAACCACCCCGGGCAAAGCCCGCCTCTGGGCGGATGGCCTTGCCCCCCATGGAGCCTCCGTTTTACCGCTGCATGGCAATGATCCGGGCAGTCTGGTAGATCTGGGCCGAGGTGCGGGTGCCTTCCGGCAGGCCCAGCACCTTGGCGCTGGCCGCATCCAGGTACCCCAGCGTTTTCCACTTTGCCATGGCGTTGTCAAAGGCCTTTTGGTTGGTTTCTCTGGCCCATTTCAGCGCATCCTGCTGGCGCTGGTAATTTGTCTCATCCTCGTACCGCTGATCCTCGATTTGATCCCGCCCTGCCTGATGATCCTGTTCATGCTCCCAGTGGGCGTCGTCGATCTGGTGTCGCTGGGCCGTCAGATCTGACTGATACGCTTTGTAATCCAAATCCGACTGGTTCAGCTCTGTTTGCATCATGGCTTCGTCCAACCGGGTCATTTCCTGATACAGTGCCGACGCCAATTCCCCATTCCCAGACGCCTTCGCCTTGGCGATGGCGTTGTTATATTCCGACAGCAGTTTAGACCGCTGGAGCTGAATCTCAGATCGATCCGCCGCCTCCGACTGGTTGAGTGATGCCAAGTTCCCCTGAAGCGTAATCCCGCGGGACAGCTCTGCCTGGGCGGAAGCGCCGGAGCCCAAGCCGCGGGCCGCGGCATATTCTGCAAAATTTCGTTTTCCCACCGCAGAGGCTGCCGCCGTCTGGTTTCGGGCCGTCTGGTACGTCGGTGCCAGCTGTGTCTCTGTATGGTCCAGGTCCAGTACGTTCTGCTCATATGCACCCTTCAAATCTGCCAGGGCGCTTTCTGTCTTTACCGCATACATCTGCTGCAAATAAGAGGACTGGTTCGTTGCACCTGTGAGTGTGGCTGCCTGGTACCGGGGGGTGTCCTGCCCAGACCGGGACAGATTCCATTTTCCCGTGCCGCTGTCAAAGCCGGATGCACCCCCAGTGAGGGTATCCAATCGAGCGGCCAGTTGTACGTTGGCCGCATGGAGTCTCTCCTTACCCGCGTCGTCCACCGCATGCCAGTCGGCAGAATTCTGGGCCATTTGCCGTTTGATCTGTTCCTGTGTCATTGTTTCTCCTTGTCCTTACCCCGTGGGGCAATCATTTGTTTGAAAACGCGTCGATCCGTTTGTGGGCAGACTTGGCAGACTGCTCCACCACGGTGACACGCTCCTTCACGCCCCGCAGCTCCTCCACCACGTGTTCCAGTTGCTCCAGCCGGTAATTGGTCAGCTTATTCGACACCAGCACGCCGGCGAGGGATCCGCAAAGGGTCCCGAAAAGAGACAGCAGGGCCACGATAATTTCCGGGTTCACTTCTCTTCCTCCTTCTCTTTTGTGTGCTGCAATTGGAACATCAGCTGGTGCGCGCCGGTGGCCGCAAGGCCGCTCTGAATCCCGACTGCGATCGCTGTCAGCAATTCCTCTGCCGGGTACGAGGGCGTGGTATAATAACCCAAAACCCCCAACAGCCCGCCGCAAAAACCGCAAAGCACCGGTAGCCACTGGTTGGGCAGCTTTGTGAGCTTTACTCCCTGTGCCACCAAATAACAGATGGCCGTGATGGCCACCACTGCTGTCAGTCCAAAATCCATTCTTCCCCCTCCTGTTACACTATTTGAGCAAAGCGGCGGCGCTTTTCACCAAAAGATGCTGCACATTTTCTTGAGAATATTCCCCCGCCTTCCAATAGCCCGGGGCGGTGATGATGCCCACCCGGGAAAGGGCGTCCACCGCCGCATCTACCGCCGCCTGCTCGGGTGCGGCGGATGACGTTTCCGTGGCTTCTCCGTACCCAACACCCAAAAAGCCACAGATCCCCCAGGCATTCGCCTCTGCCAGTTTCTGCCGGTAGGCGTCCGTCTTTAAAAGGGTCACGTCTTCCCGGCTGGTGTGGAACCCGTGCTCGATGAGTACGGCCGGGGCTGTGGTGTGCCGCAAGACATAAAACAGGCTGTGGGCAAGGCCACTGCCCCGTATCAAGATTCCCGCAGCCTTCGCCCGCTTCAAAACCGCCTGGGCGGCGATGTTTCGCCCCGCTGTCTGCCCGGCCTGGGAGGTGTAGATCACATACCCCCTGGCGCTGTCCACCCAACCGCCCGTCCCGGCAGCGTTGGAGTGGAGCGAGACAAATAAATTCAAATTCTGAATTTCGTTGTCAATCTTCACCCGCCGTTCTAATGTCACTGTGTGTTCGTCCGCCCTGGTAAGGGCAACAGACACGCCGCAGCCTTCCAGCAATATCTGCATCCGCTTTGCC
>JAQWCP010000090.1 GCA_028705905.1 Oscillospiraceae bacterium | reverse complement strand
AAATTCCAGAGAAGCGCCTCCCCCTGTGGAGATGTGCGTCATTTTGTCGGCAAGGCCCATCTGCTCCACGGCGGCAGCGGAATCGCCACCGCCAATGATGGTGATGGCGGCGGAGTTTGCCATTGCCTCTGCAATTGCGTGGGTTCCTGTGGCAAAAGAGGGGAATTCAAAAACCCCCATTGGCCCGTTCCAGACAATGGTGCCTGCGGTTTGGATGACTTCCTGGAATGTGCGTATGGTATCGGGACCAATATCCATCCCCATCAAATCATCCGGGATGGCATTTGCAGGGACGAGAACGGGCGTGGCGTCGATGGAAAATTCTGTTGCGGCCAAGGTGTCTGTAGGCAAAAGGAAGGGCTTTTTCTTTTCGTTGGCCAATTCGATCACATCTTTGGCATAATCCAACTTGCCTGCATCACAGAGCGATTTTCCAATGGAGCCGCCCTGGGCTTTCAAAAATGTGTAAGCCATACCGCCGCCCAGCAAAATGGCGTCCGCTTTTTCCAGCAGGTGGCGAATGACGCCAATTTTATCCGACACCTTCGAGCCACCCAAGATTGCCACAAAGGGCCGTTTGGGTGCGTTCAAGGCGGCGCCAAGAACAGACAGCTCCTGACGGAACAAAAACCCGCAAACGGATGGCAAGTAAGCAGCAACGCCGACGGTGGATGCATGGGCTCTGTGGCTGGTGCCAAAGGCATCACTGACGAACACGTCTGCCATAGAAGCCAATTCTTTGGCAAATGCAGGATCATTTGCCTCCTCTTCCTTGTGGTACCGGAGGTTTTCCAGCAACATGATTTCACCGGGCTGCAGATGGGAAGCCATCTCCTTTGCGTCCGGCCCAATCACGTCCTTTGCCATTTTTACGGGCTGACCCAGCAATTTGCTGAGCCACGCAGCAACAGGCGCCAAGGACAGGCTGGGGTTCCATTCGCCTTTCGGCCGGCCCAGGTGGGAGCATGCAATCACGGCTGCGCCGTGCTGCAGCAAATACTGAATGGTGGGCAGAGAAGCAGAAATACGCGTGTCGTCTGTGATTTCCCCTGTTTCTTTGTCCAAGGGAACGTTAAAATCACAGCGCAGCAACACGCGTTTTCCTGCAACAGAGAGATCCTCTACTGATTTCTTTTGGTCATTCATCGCAACGAAACTCCTTTTTCTCCCAGATGATGTGTGTTTTTCAAAGGGGCGAAAGTGCCATTTCTCCTGTCCCGGAGAGGTGGGGAAAACCGGTTTGCCGCAGAGCCTCATAAACAAAAACAGCCACAGAATTGGAAAGATTTAAGCTGCGTGCTTCCTCGCGCATGGGAAGGCGCAGGCAACGGTCGTGATGTGCCAAACGCAAGGAGAGGGGCAAACCAGCCGTTTCTTTCCCAAAGAACAAAAAACAGCCATCACGAAAGGTGGCTTCTGTATAGACGTGGGGCGCTTTTGTTGTAGCAAGCCAGAGGTCCGGTTGAGGGTTTTTTTGAAAAAAGTCTTCTAAACTATCATAGACAGAAAGGTTTACCAAATGCCAGTAATCCAAACCGGCGCGCTTGACCGCTTTATCGCTGATGTCAAACCCCAGCGGACGGATCAAATGCAGCCGGCTTCCGGTGGCAGCGCAGGTGCGGGCAATGTTGCCTGTGTTCATGGGGATCTCAGGTTCCACCAGAACCACGTTTATCATGCAGTCGACTTCCTTTTTTTCAATTATATGGTTCATTCTAACCCAATTGAACCGTAAATTCAACTGCAAAAATGAAGAAACAAAGCAAAAATACTTCTTTATTCCGACAAAAAGTTATGATATAATGACTATAATCGTATGAGAAGGAAAAAAGGAGAACGAAATTCGGCGGCCGGTGGTTGCTGTGTTTTCTGCCGGAGGGCAGACCTTTTTATGCGAAAGGGAATGATGAGAACAGAATGCATGCTCCTTTCAAAAGGAGACAAGACCGGAGGCGAATAAGTCAGTGTCGAAAGAAAAAAGCCATAAGCGTGTGGTGGTCAAAGTGGGGACATCCACGCTGATCCACCCATCTGGCGCCTTGAATTTCCACAGCATGGAGATGCTGTCCCGCGCCCTTGCAGATGTGAAAGGGATGGGACACGAGGTAATTTTGGTGAGTTCTGGCGCCATTGGAATTGGCACGGGAAAATTGCATCTCCCGGAGCGGCCCAGTCAGCTTCGCATGAAGCAGGCGGTGGCAGCGGTGGGCCAATGCGAGATGATGCATTTATATGATAAGTTTTTTGGGGAGTACGGCCAGGCGGTGGCCCAGATTTTGCTCACGCGGGACGATGTAGATGACCCCCAGCGGGCAGAAAACCTGCGAAACACCTTTGAAGCACTGTTGGAATTGAGCACCATTCCGGTGGTGAACGAAAACGACTCTGTCTCTTTTGCGGAAATTGAAACAGGGAAAGGCAAGGTGTTCGGCGACAACGACACCCTCTCGGCGGTTGTTGCGGTGTTGTGCCAGGCAGATTTGTTGGTACTCCTTTCCGATATTGACGGATTATATGACTGCGACCCCCATATAAATGAAAGAGCGGAATTGATCCCCGTGGTATATCAGATAGATGAAGCCATCCGAAGTTTGGCAGGAGGAACCGGGACTTGCTGGGGAACCGGCGGTATGGGCACCAAACTGGATGCAGCCGCCATTTGCTTGGAAAATGGTGTGGATATGGTGATTACCAATGGTTCCGCATTGGAAGGGCTGTATCAGGCATTGCAAGGGGAACCGGTGGGGACGCTATTTACAAATCAAGCACATTGAAATAGGAGGGTATTTGGAATGACGATTTTGGAGACCATGGCTCGTTCGGCGAAAATTGCCGAGCGGACATTAGGGATTGCGGGAACAGAGGAGAAGAATCAGGCGTTGCTCGCCATTGCCTCTTGCCTGATGGAACGGTGCCAGGAGATATTAGAGGCCAATGAACAGGATTTGGAAGCTGCCCGGGCAGACGGCATGTCTGACTCTCTTCTGGACCGGCTTGCATTAACAGAAGAACGAGTGGAAGGTATCGTAGAAGGAGTGCGTCAGGTGGCCGCCCTGCCAGACCCCATTGGGGAAGTGACGAAAATGTCTAAAATGCCCAACGGGCTGATCATCGGAAAGCGGCGGGTGCCGCTGGGTGTGATTGGGATCATTTACGAGGCACGGCCCAACGTGACAGTGGATGCCGCTGCCCTTTGTCTCAAATCAGGCAACGTGGTGGTTTTGCGTGGGGGCAAGGAGGCCATCCACAGCAACACGGCCCTGGTCTCCATCATGCGGGATGCACTGGAGCAGGCGGGCCTGCCCAGAGACTGTATTTGCTTTGTTCATGACACCAGCCGCACAGTGGCCAACGAAATGATGACCCTTTCTGATTATATTGATGTTCTGATCCCTCGGGGGGGTGCCGGATTGATCCAAACGGTGGTGGAGAACGCGAAAATGCCCGTGATCCAGACGGGTGTTGGGAACTGCCACGTGTATGTGGACGGAGAAGCCAACCTGCAGATAGCCGCGGAAATCATTTATAATGCAAAATGCTCTCGGCCCTCTGTGTGCAATGCGGCAGAGACCCTTTTGGTGGCAAGGGGTGTAGCAAAAGAATTTTTACCTATGGCAAAGCAGTTTTTGGATCAAAAACAAGTGGAGCTGCGCGGGTGCTATGCCACAAGAGAAATTCTGGGCGACACTGTAAAGCATGCCACAAAGTCGGACTATTATACGGAATTTGGTGATTATATTCTGGCCATTAAGCTTGTTGCCGGGGTTGAAGAAGCCATCCAGTTTATCAATCGGCACGGTACAGGCCATTCGGAATGCATTGTGACAGACAACTACTTTACTGCGCAGAAATTCTTAAACGAAGTGGATGCAGCGGCGGTCTATGTCAACGCATCTACCCGGTTTACCGATGGGTTTGAATTTGGTCTGGGGGCGGAGATCGGCATTTCCACACAGAAAATG
The DNA here is from genome assembly GCA_028705905.1 of Oscillospiraceae bacterium. GTDB lineage: Bacteria > Bacillota > Clostridia > Oscillospirales > Oscillospiraceae > RGIG529. The sequence goes on along the minus strand of JAQWCP010000090.1, from coordinate 2,691 downwards.
CACGCCCGGGGCCCCATGGGCTTGGAAGAGCTGACATCCAGCAAATACATTATTTATGGAGAAGGACAAATTCGGAAATGAACCGGATAAAAAAACATCCCGGCTGGGGCGAAGGCCCCAGCCGGGATGTTTTTTGGTGAAAATAGGCTGTGTTCCACAGCGGTGATTACGTGACGTCAATCACATTGCTTGTTTGTTTCTTCCGGGCCTTGACCGACCCCAATGCCCTATGCCAAATAGTCGCGCACCAGCGCCTGCAACAATTCGTTCCGGTCAATTCGCCGGATCAGACTGCGTGCATTGTTATGGTTGGTGATATAAGTGGGGTCTTCTGATAGGATATATCCAACGATCTGATTGACAGGATTATACCCCTTTTCCTGCAGAGCGGCATAGACGGTAACCATAATGTCCTTGATTTCCTGTTCTCTATCTTGGTTGATTTGAAACTTACGCGTATAATCCAACAATGGAGTTCGCCTCCTGTCTCACATTTCGATCGATTCATTCTGACGTCATTTTAACGTAATTACGATTCCTTGTAAAGGGGAAATCTGTAAATTTTCTGACCACAAGCTTACCGGAGTACAGCGCCCAGCTCAGATTTGAGCAGGGCCAAGATGGACTGCACGTCTGCATCTGCCTCTCGATCTGTCAGTGTTTTATCATCTGCCCGTAAGACAAGAGAGAATGCAACGCTCTTTTTCCCCGCCGGAATGGGTGTGCCTGTGTATATGTCGAACAGGCAGATTTCTTTCAAAAGGCCTTGGCTGCCACGGCCAATACATTCTTCCAGCACGGCAACGGGAATGGCCGCGTCGCAGACCACGGCAATGTCACGGTTGATAGATGGGAACCGGGGCAGAGGGACATATTGTGGCTCCGGCGCCTGCTGTTTTAATAGAGCGGAAAAGCTGAGCTGCGCTGCGTAAACTGGCTGAGAGACACCATAATTTTGTGCGATCAACGGATGAATTTGCCCCACCAAGCCAAGCTGCATGCCACCGGCAGAGATGCGGGCGCAGCGGCCGGGATGATAAGACGGCATATTGGTGTCGGCGACAAAAGACACATGTTTCACCCGCATGGCATGCAGAAGGGCTTCCACATTTCCTTTGATGGAGAAAAAGTCCACATCGTCACCATATGCGGCAAGGGAAAGCCGAATCTGCTCATTGGCCAAACCACTGTCGTCTTCTTTGGGTTTGTACACGGTTGCAAATTCGTAAAGCTTGGCCGCAGAGTTGCGATAGCTGATGTTGCGGGCGATGGTCTCCATCATAGAGGGCAGAACCCGGGTGCGCAGAATGCTCGTGTCTTCCCCCAAGGGGTTTAAAATGGTCAGGGCATTGCGCAGAGGGTGGTCCGGGCGCATTCTGATTTTATCAAAGCAAGAAGGAGAGACGAAGGAATAGGTGATAATTTCAGAAAAGCCCATGCCGCGGCACAAGTCTCCGATCTGACGGCGGGCATTTTGTGCATGGGTGCGGCCACCCAGGGTGGTTTCTCCCCGCATCAAAGTGGTGGGGATCTGGTTGTAGCCATACATCCGGGCCACTTCCTCCGCCACGTCGGAGTAATGGCGGACATCGTTCCGGAAGGAGGGGACTTTCATCTCGTCCCCTTCAAAGGTGAAATCCAGCCCCTGCAGCAGCTCTTTCATCTGGTCGGCAGACAGGTCGGTCCCCAAAAGACGGTTGATTTTATCCGCTTCCAGTGGGAGCGTTACCTCCTGGAGATCGGCGGCGATGACGTCAATGATTCCGTCGATGACCTCGCCTGCGCCCAAACGCTCTACCAATTCACATGCCCGTTCCACGGCGGGGAGCGTATTCATAGGATCCAGGCCCTTTTCAAAGCGGCCGGATGCGTCGGTGCGCATGCCCAGACCGATGGCTGTTCTTCGGATGGAGACACCATTGAAATTGGCGGATTCAAACACAATCATCTTTGTCTCATCGGTAACTTCACTGTTGGCGCCGCCCATCACGCCCGCTACGCCCACCGGCTGGGTTTCGTCCGCAATGACCAGCATTTCCGGCTTCAGGTTGCGTACCGTTCCATCCAGGGTGGTGAACGATGCATCTTCTCCAGCCCGCCGCACAACGATCTTACCACCGGAAACGCAAGCGTAATCAAACGCGTGCATGGGTTGCCCATATTCCAGCATCACATAGTTGGTGATATCCACAATGTTGTTGATGGGGCGTATGCCAGAGGCCCGCAGCCGTTCCCGCATCCATTTGGGAGACGGTTCAATTTTGACGTTTTTGACCACCCGGGCGGTGTAGCGGGGGCACAGATCGCCATCTATAATTTCTACGTCCAACAAGTCTGCAATATTCCCACCGGCACCTTTGACTTCCGGTGTGTGCAAATGGAGGGGAACGTGGAAGGAAGCGGCGCTCTCCCGGGCAAGGCCAATGACAGAGAGGCAGTCCGGTCGGTTATTTGTGATCTCAAAATCCACAACGTGGTCATCCATGCCCACCACGGGGCGGATGTCTTGGCCCACTGTGCAGTCTTCCTGCAAAATAAAGATGCCGTCTTCTATGGCATAAGGAAAATCATGTATGGTGAGGTTCAGTTCTTTGAGGGAGCAGAGCATCCCGTTGGAGGCGACGCCCCGCAACACCCCTTTTTTGATCCGCACACCGTCAGGCAACCGAGCGCCATCCAGCGCCACAGGGA
>JAQWCP010000089.1 GCA_028705905.1 Oscillospiraceae bacterium | reverse complement strand
CCCATAAAAACACTTCGTTTTCGGGGGTGGTTTACCGTATACTTTGGGAGAGCGCTTGAATGGCATTCAAGAGGTCAGCGGTTCGATCCCGCTTATCTCCACCACAAGAAAACGGACAGTCTTTGGACTGTCCGTTTTTGTTGTCTTTTAGGGATAAAACGGGGGTCTAGTCCCCTGTTTTGACCACTTTTACAGCAAGAAATGTTGACAAATGGAAAAGCAAGGTCACGATTGTGGCATAATCTCAATCTTAACAAAATTGAGGGTCTTGTGGGATTCTTGGTGGGACTGGTGGGTTTGAGATTAGAAAAGCAGCGATGTATGTGACCGCCGGTCTCCCCCGCTAAATGAAATAATTAGACTTGGTAGGGGCAAAACTTTTTTAAAAAAGTTTTGCCCCAAATTACAACGTTTTACTACAGTTAAACCCCTGTTTACTACAGTTTTTTATTGGAGTATGCATAAATTATTTCATCTTTTTTATTAATTAATGAGGGGTAATATAATTCATGCATTCATCATTGATAATATATATTGAAACATTGATGAAAAATGCAATGATTCCTATATTGATGGAAATAAATTGTCTCTATCTTCATCACAACACTTCCTTGCATTTTATTCAAGTGTTTGATATAGTGTATGTATATAAGTTTAGGAGTGGGTGTCATGAGGGACAGCACCGCAATTGGATATATTAATAAGAATATGCAAGAAAATTTAGGTCGTACTCATATGCCAGGTACAGATAATAATCAATGGTTTTATGTATTGAAATGTGGTTCCTGTGGTAATGAGTATTATTCAAATGGCACTGATATATGGCAAAGGAAATGCCCTAAATGTCAAGGGGGTAAACCGTAGAAGGGATTAACATGAAAGATACAATAAGAGCAGGTATGACACAGGCATTTGTTAATGAAGATATATTTAAGGCATTCGCAGGGCAAGTTGGCTTAAGTGCAATTGGGTTCGGCTTACAGTTTAAGTCTTGGATTTTATTTGGTGTCTTATTTTTAGCCCCTATATTTGTGTTTATGTTTGCAACCAAGCATAAGATACTGCGTATTATATCGTTAGTATTTGCTGGGGTATATACCGTGGGGTGGGCTGTTGGAGGATATCTCATAGGTAGTCTGTTTAGTTTGTCCGCAAGCATTGTACTAGCAATTATTGGGCTGCTTTGTGGTGCTGGCTGCAACCGTGGTGCAATAGTATATTTCAAAGACATAGAATAATGGTGTTCACAAAAAGTTTACAAATAACAAATGAGGGCGAAACTTCGCCCTCATTTGCTATTTTGTGCTCATTTTCATATTTTCACGGTTATTGACAGGTGTATAAGGAAGAGTTATCATGTCCCCATAAGAAACAGGCACGCGCGGCGACCAATGGCATTCAAGAGGTCAGCGGTTCGATCCCGCTTATCTCCACCATATCAAAGAGAGACAATCAAAAACTCGCTTCCGTTTGGAGGCGAGTTTTTGAATTCACTACAGAAAACACCAAGTTGTACGGCAGACACAGAACGCCTTACAACCTGGTGTTTATTTGGTGTTTCAACCTTCCAAACGGTCGGTCATGGAACAGTACGATGCATATTTTGAGAGCCACGAAACCTTGAAAAATCGTACTTTTCCCCGCCTTTGGCTACGGTATGGTGGTGATGAATTGCTGCTTGAAAAGAAAAACATTAATATTCAGCAGTACGGCCATAAGCTCTGTTTGTTATCCTAATTATCTTACCCACTGCAAGCCCGGCTTTTCTGCTTTCAGCTTAAGCTCCCATATAATTTTTGCTGTCTGCTCATTCGTAATATTTGTAAGTGGTTGAAGCGTTCCGTTAGAATAGCCGTTAAAGAAGTTTAAGGCAACGGATTTCTCGAAATTGGCCATCGCATAACCGCTCACAGCATTTCGATCCGAAAAGCGGCTAAGCATCCCGCCCGTATTAGCGGGGATCAGGGCAGTGTTTCTGAGGTTGAAAGCGCGGATGAGCATAGTAGCGGCATCTTGACGGGTGACTAGGGAGTTCGGATTGAATGCCGTAGACGAGACGCCGTTAATGATCCCGCATTGATATGCGATCTGCATTTGTTTTAGGTTCACATCGGTAGATTTGACATCAAGAAAGGGAAAGTCTGTTTTGACTGCGTCAAGCGAGCTCAGTCCCAGTGCATTGACAATAGTAGCGCAAAATTCCGCTCGCGTCGTAAATTTACCAACAGGGAAATTGCCGTTTGCATCTAAGCGCATAATTCCGTTATTCACAGCAGAACGGATGTAGCCTGCCGCCCAAGTCGGAAGCGCAGCGGCATTCTTGATTGTTATGGGGGCTGTTGCTGCCGTGTTTTTTCCTGTTAAAGCGCAGGTCTTATAAGCGCCAGAAGACCAGTCGGAAAGGGGATTGACGACGAACTGGTCTGTTTTCAGCATCTGTTCTAATTGAAATTCGATGTTAAATGCATTCGCGTCTCCTGGCGTCAGTTCGTCCAAATCATAAATCACAGGCGCGGGCGGCGAAAACGGCGGGTCAGGCAGCGGGACTCCGGTCACTGACATGCCGGAAACGACGTGGCGCATCTGATAGATGCTTCTTGAAACCGCCTCGTCTTCACTGGCAGGGATGCTTGCGCCTGCCGTCGGTGAGGTGATGACATATGACGGCCGCATATTTGAAAACCCGACTAAAATTTGGAAATATGGCATTTTATAAATGATATTTGGAACTTCAACATCTTCGTAAACCGTGATCCGCCCACCAGTTGGGCTTTGAATTGTATGGGGTTCTTTAATCGTCACAGTTGTAGGAATACCGGGCTTTATTTCCTCCCAGCGCCACCGATAGCTAGCTTCGGTGCTCGTTCCCCCGCTGCTGCTGACTGCGGATCCGAGAATCAGTTTTGGTAAATCTTTTGCCTCGTATAATAAAACCGGGAATGGATCGTCACGATAATATTCGAAATGGTTCGGATATCGGACATCTGCGGCGGGGAACTTGACATAGCCCAAATCTCTCGGCGGCATGGGGCCCTGTTTATAGCCGGCCGGCACCTCACCAAGCGCGACATACAGGTCAGCCGTACCTGTGTATGGCTTGCTGCCTCCTTTGTTAACAGCGATGAGTTGAAGTGTTACATTGTGTTGCAGACCGATAGATTTGCCACTGTAGTCTTCAATTGGAACCTGCTGATCCATTGTAAGGCGATGCACAACAATGTTGTGTTTTGTCTCAAGGCTGCCTTTGCCTGACGGCACAGTGGTTCCGTAAGTATAACCGCTGTCAACGATTTGCCATTTGAGCTCACAGTTCGGTTTGATGTCGTAGTCACTCAGATAGCTAATGTTCACCCCTGTTTTCTTTAACGCGTACTGTGTAACGCCCTCCTGGGCGGCAAAGACCGCTTTTTCCGTGGCGTTCGTGGTTTTATTGGTGGAATAGATCTTGACAGGTCCTTCGTAGTAGATACGCGGCTGGGTAGTAAATTCAACTTTGGCATTCGGCACGTCCAAAACAGTCAAATCTCTACCGGATGGTGTTTCAAATTCGACCGTATCATTAAAATAGTCACCCTGCAGGTTGGCAGCCCCGGAATACGCCTCGCCTGTGACGAAGGGGCTTGTCGCCTGTATTAAGTCTGTCTGCCCAATAAAGCCAGGCGCTTTGATGATAATCTTGTCTCCCTTTGAGATATCAATTCCAAATTTCTTGAAATCGATTGAAGCGCAGCCGTTGGCGTCCGTCACTACAGTGACTTTCTTGGTCGGATTTTGGTTTGAGCCTCCTTGCGGGTCATTTCCCGACGCATAATACCAAGCCTCTAGCGTCCGGTTTGCGAAAGCCATTTTGTCGCTAAAGGGGTCCGGATATGGTTCTGTGGATCCGACTGGGCGTTTGGTGAAGGCGGCGACGTTAATCCGGTCTTGATAACTACACAAACGACTGAAATAATAAATCACATCGTCTTGCGGACGCATGGTTTTGCTGCGTTCAATGATCGGAATGTGTTGTTTGATTAACGTCGTCCGGTCGTCCAGAATGGTTACAAAGGCATGGAGAACAAAGTCAACACCATAATTCATGGTCGTCTCGGAAAAATCTGCGTAAGCGTAAAATCCAAGCCGGAGCTGAGCGTCAAAGACGTCGACACTGAGGATCTCAAGCTGAACGAGAGGCGTTATATATACCCCAGCGTGGATATAGCCCATCGGATCGCACTCTGCCCCGAAAAATGAATCGAAATCTTTATTGACATGGAAGGAGGTGGGAATGCCATATTTTGTACTGCCATAAACGCTGGCCGATGCGATGATGCCCTCCTCCGCTTTGACTGTCAGTGTAATGTTGCCATCAACGTCGAGGACAAGATAGATACCGAGACGTACTGCCCCCAGCTTGGGTATCGGAACATTAATTGCAAATATTGGACAGTACATCTCCTGATCAATCTTGACGTCTAGCAGCGCCTTGAGGTCGATAAACTGCGCAGCATCGACAAATCCGAACTCATATCCATTGGAAAGGGAGTAGTCAGCGACAATGCCAGGGCTAACGCCGAGCGCACCCTCCAGATGAAGCTTCACACTTGAAGACCCGCTACCCATATTGAATGAAGAAAACGTGTAATCGCCGTTGAACTGGTAAATCCTTGAACCACGGTTTTCAAAAAGCTGATACATTTTCTGCATGTCGGCGGAGGGGACATCACCTTGCATGAGCTTTTGGGTATCGCTTGTTCCGGATTCTTTCGCTAGAATTGATGCATATTCCTGAGCAGATATCCCTTTTACTCCAAATTCGGTGATGTTTGCAGCGTTTGGTTCGATGACCTGCCGTGGAATTGTAAACTCGCTGAATAGGTCATACATGGTAGGCCGTGTTGTGATATATGTACCATCTGCGTTGACCTTGAGAATTTTCAGGCTCTTCTGGCCACTTTCGTCTACAATGATATCTCCTGTTGAGAGAGAAGAACCTGGAATCTTGAGCGAATCACCAGAAGAAGTTACATTGGATAAATCAATAAACTTCACCCGGTCATTGTACTGATATGAGATGTTTGTGATGGATGCGGGCGTTGTGCTAAGAGCAGCACTGGCCTCCAACGGAGCGTTGATTGATAACAATATGATAACGCACAAAAATGATGTTAAAACTTTTTTAATCATCGTAGTACACCTCTTTCACATATAGCGTTTTTAATGAGGAAATAGTATTTCTGCCACTACCCAGAGAACAACCAACAATCCGATAAGAATAGATAAGAATGTCAGCAGGGATCTATCTTTGTTTTTTACCATTGAGATCGTTCCCAATATAAAGCCTATTATGCCCAAACAGGCAATAACTGGAGTTGGAAGAGGAATGCTGTAAGTGAAGAATTTCAAGATCATCAAGATAATAAAAAGCAGAATGAAACAAGCTGCACTCTTTCCTACTTTCGTTTTTGACCAAATCTGGATTTTCACAAATCATCACCGCCTTATTTTTGTTATATTTATCTGTTTTTATATTCACTGCATCGTGCAATTTTTCCCATTTCTTTTGGCCTCATACATCTTATGATCCGCCAAAGATATTGCTTCAGCAGCAGACAGTTCTGTTTCCCCTATAGAATATATGCCCAGCGATGCAGTTGTCTTTATTTTCCTGCCGTGTAAAATTACCAGTTCAGCAATTTTTTCCCGGATTCTCTCGGCAATTTCAAAAGCTTCCTTTGCTTCCGTATTGTTAAGACAAATCAAAAATTCATCGCCGCCATATCGAGCCACCCAATCGGTATTGGAACGGATTGAACGCATTATGATATCAGAAATTCCTACTAGAACTTTATCTCCGAATGCATGTCCCAACGAATCATTGATTTCTTTTAAATTATCCACATCCAAAAATACCAGTGACATTGGCAAATGCTCGGCGAACGCTTTGATAATATCTTTTGCTAAGCGCTGGTCGACATACCGCCTGTTAAATAAATTTGTGAGTTCATCCTTCAGCGCCAAATTGTTGCTTGCGTCAGAATAATCGTTAGAGCCAATCGACAAGCTATTGGTTACATTTTTTAGTAACTCAAGTACCAATTTCCCGCTTGAGATTTCTATTGGAAAAGCGGTAACAAGAAATATGGAATCAGCCATATACTCCAATCTCATAACACACTCATTCCCCTGAAATGCGCGCATTGCAATGGAATCATTACTGATCAATTCATTCCCCCAAAAGTTTAAATGACGATACTCTTGAGTATGGTTCGGGTTGTCAGATCTCTCAAGGACTCTCTTATGAATCGGATCAATTATTCTTAAGGCATCATACAATTTATGATACCGGTCAAGCTCCTTTTCCAATGCAAATAACATTGTCATATCAGTCATAGGAATTTCTTCTTTCTTTATCCATTAAAGCATCATGTTTTATATGGGAACAGCAGTCAGATGATCTTTTTACAGTCTCCAACTGCTGTTCCCGTTGTCATTTCTCTATTTCTTTACGACAGTTTCGATAAATCGCATGAGCATAGCCGCAACCTGGGCTCGGGTGGCTTTGCCCTGGGGATCAAGTTTTGTTCCATTCCCCTGCATGATACCAGCACCACACGCCCATTGAATGGCAGGAATGGCATATTCGGAGATATGGGACGCATCCTCATAGGAAAGGATATTGGTGTCTTCGCCC
>JAQWCP010000088.1 GCA_028705905.1 Oscillospiraceae bacterium | reverse complement strand
GTCCCTTTTTCGGAGACAGTGCCTTCTCATTTCCATTGATTGCGGCGCTTACATCCGGCTGTCCATGGGCACAAACGGCAAACTCTTTGCCACCGCTTTGTAAGCGGGCCTCATAATCCGGTTGCCAGAGCTGAACACTTCTTCCAGCCGGTGTGCGCACCAGCCCACCATACGGGCAACGGCAAACAGCGGCGTATACAACTCTTCCGGGATCCCCATCATTTTGTACACAAAGCCGGAATACATATCCACATTGGCGCAAAATGCCTTTTGGCCACTTTTCATGTGAGACAGCACGTCTGGCGTAATCCGCTCTACTGCTTCGATCAGTTCAAATTCAGGAAGCATTCCCTTCTTCTCTGCCACCCGCTTGGCAAACCGCTTTAGAATGACGGCTCTGGGGTCGGACAGCGTATAAACAGCGTGGCCCATACCATAAATCAGGCCGGATTTGTCTCCCGCTTCCTTCCGTGCGATTTTTTTCAGGTACGCGCGGATCTCCTCTTCATCCTGCCAGTCCTTCACATCCTGCTCGATATAATGGAACATCTCCATGACCTTTTTGTTGGCACCTCCGTGCCGCGGCCCTTTCAGTGAACCCACTGCCGCCGCAATGGCAGAATAAATATCCGTTCCGGAAGAGGAAAGGACACGGCAGGCAAACGCAGAGTTGTTGCCGCCGCCGTGTTCTGCGTGCAAAACCAGACAAAGATCCAGCAGCTTTGCCTCTTCCGCCGTAAACTGACAGTCGTGCCGCACAGAGTACAAAAAGTTTTCCGCGATACTTAAATTTTCTTGGGGACGATGTAAGTATAGACTTTCGTTGTCAAAATAATGGCGCTTGACAGCATATGCGTGGGCCACGATGGTCGGACACCGTGCAATCAACTCAATGGCCATCCGCATTTCATTGGCCAGCGCATGGTCGTCGGGGCATGGGTCGCACGAATACAGCGCCAAAACCGAACGAGCCAGCTTGTTCATCACATCGTGGCTAGGCGATTTTAAAATCATGTCTTCTGTAAAATTGGGGGGCAGCGCACGGTACTCCCGCAAAGTCTCAGTGAACCCATTCAACTGAGCGCGGTTGGGCAATGCACCAAACAACAACAAGTAAGCAGTTTCCTCGTATCCAAACCGGTCTTCTGTCACAAAACCTTCAATCAGATCTTGTACATTGATGCCGCGATAGATGAGCCTTCCTTCTCTCGGAATTTTCTCACCATCTTGCATCACATAGCCCTGTACATTGCCGATACAGGTCAGACCAGCCATAACTCCCGTTCCATCGGCATTGCGCAGGCCACGTTTTACATCCATCTTTTCATAATGTTTTGGATCAATGACGTTATTTTTTTGAAACTCTCCGCATAGACTCTGGATAAATTCCTGCGAATTTTGATTGATCTTTTCCTGCATTTTTCCATGCCTTTCTTTTTTAATATATTTCCCCATTTTAACGCATTTTCTTCTCTAAGTCAATGTTCAATTACCCAAAACCCTTCACTGCTCCGCTAAAAATTAGGTTTGATTTGCAATAATTTTTGGAAGCTTCATGTATATTATCTCTAGAAATGAATTGTTCTGTCGGCCAACTTGCAAAAAGTGCCGAAAAACGGGAGGTGCCTCGATTGAGACGGTTTTTTGCTGCCGCATTTCTTCTGCTTTTGCTCCTTTTTTTGCTTCCACTGCTGTTCCTTTCTTCTAACCCCCGCGTCACGTCTGACGGTTCAAAACAGTCGGACCCACCAACAGCCACCTTGCCAGCCGACGCTTCCCCTTCTCCTACGCTGGCAGCACATTCCGACGACGCCAGCACCCAATTTCGCCTGCTAACAGACGACGGCGTCTGTACCATTTCCATGGACAAGTACTTATTCCGGGTGGTGGCTGCCGAAATGCCCGCTTCCTTTCAATTGGAAGCGCTAAAGGCGCAAACCATAGCCGCTCGCACTTATGCCCTATATAAAATTCAAAACGGGCCTTCCAAGAATCATCCGGAAGCAGATCTCTGTACGGACAGCAGTTGTTGCAGCGCCTATATCACAGAAGCAGAGGCGCAAAAAAATTGGGGTGACAAGCAGGCGGAATATCTGAAAAAAATTCAGCAGGCTGTTTCGGAAACAGACGGACAGGCCATTTTATATAAAGGAAAGCCCATCAATGCCGTGTTCCACTCCTCCTCCAGCGGTGCAACAGAGAGCGCCGCGCTGGTCTGGGGGGCAAATGTTCCCTATCTGTCCAGTGTCGCGTCACCGGAAAATGGCGACACCGTTCCCAATTATCAAAGCGTGGTGGAAATTTCCGCCGAATCCTTCCGATCCACCATTTTGAAAGAATATCCCGATGCCAAGCTCTCCGGCTCTCCGGATCAGTGGTTTGGCACGCCAAAACGCTCCGGTGCAAGCAAAGTATTAAATATATCCGTGGGGGGCATCACCGTGACAGGCCGCGCCCTGCGCAGCCTGTTTGGTTTGCGTAGCACGGCGTTTTCCATTGCAGCCAAGGAAAATACCGTGGTCTTTTCTGTAACAGGATATGGGCATGGCGTTGGCATGAGCCAATATGGCGCCAATGCGTATGCCGCCTCCGGTTGGAATTGTCAAAAGATCCTCACCTGGTACTATCATGGCACTGTGATCGGATCTTGGGGGGCCTCTTAGCCCAAAGGGCAAAAATGCATAAACCTTGCAAGGTTTATGCATTTTTATCTATTTTATCTATTCTGTTCCTTTGTCTTCTTTGGGCAGTTGGCTTTGTTTTTGATTGTTCTTCCCATGGCCGCGATGATGATATCTCCGCTTCTCCTGGGGTTTACTGCTCCCGCCTTCTTCCCGTTTTGGCTTGTCTGAATGTGGCTTTTGCCCCTGCCGTGTACGCGGTTCTTTTGATTCCTTGGAAGGTTTGAACCCTTTCCCTTCCTTGGATTCTCTCAATTCTTTTTGGTTCCCTTTTGGTTCTCTGGCCCTCTCCACCGGTTCCTTCTGGGGCTTCGCCTCCTTGGGCTCTTTGTTTTCCCACTCTCTTCCGTGGTCGGACAGACGGCTTTTTTCACGACGGAAAGGCGCTTTCGGTGTGGCTGGCGCCACGGGCTTCCGCTCTTCCCGGGCCTGCGCCCTTGCCTGTTGCATCGTCTTGCGAATATGTTCCGCCTGAAGCGCCTCCTGGGTCTCATATCCTTCCGGGCGCTTGCCTTTCCCGGACCGGATAACCTGAATCTCCTGGAAGCCATAGCAACGGGGGGTTTCCGGGGCGATGTCCAATCGCACCTTCGCCTGCTCCCGCAACAAGTTAACCATGGAAACGGTCCCCACCCCGTCTGTCGTCTCCACAAAGGAGTCTTGTTTTGGCGCCCGCTTCACCAAATCTTCGTATGCTTCCTGCTCATACTTCAGGCAGCACATGAGTCGTCCACAGGTGCCGGAAATTTTTGTTGGGTTGAGGGACAAATTTTGCGTCTTCGCCATTTTGATGGAAACCGGCTGGAAATCGTCCAAAAATCGGTTGCAGCAAAACGGCTGGCCACAAATGCCAAGACCGCCCAGCATTTTGGCTTCATCCCGCACGCCAATTTGACGCAGCTCGATGCGGGTGCGAAACACAGAGGCCAAATCTTTTACAAGCTCCCGAAAATCCACTCGCCCGTCAGAGGTAAAAAAGAACAATAGTTTACTTCCGTCAAAATTATACTGCGCATTGACCAATTTCATATCCAACTTGTGATCTGCAATTTTCTGCTGGCAGACTTCCATTGCCCAGCCTTCCTTTTTCCGGTTGGCTTCCAACATTTTCTTATCTTCTTCAGTGGAAAACCGAACCACGGAACGCAGGGGTGCCGTTACCTCGTTGTCCTCCACCATGGTATTACTTTGTACACACTGGCCAAATTCCAGCCCTCTGGCTGTTTCCACAATCACCGATGTGCCTTCTTCGATTTGTTTCCCCTCGGGATTAAAAAAATAAACTTTTCCACCGCTTTTAAAGCGGATGCCTACAATCTCCGTCAATCATGTCTCTCCTCTCTCCATCACTTCCGCACATAGAACATGCAACAGTCCTGCGCAGTGGCCTAAGCCCACATTGGCCTCGCCTTGTGCCTTTAGCACTCGAATGATATCCAAATAAAGAAGGATCTGCGCCGTCTCAAACTGGGCGTCCTTCTTGTGTACAGCTTCTCGCAGCGTTTTATGCAGCCTATCTCCCGCCGCCTGTAAAAAAGCGGACCACTCCTCCCGGGACAGCCCCTCCAGCTCCACGGCGCTCTTCAGGAGGCCCATGGTGTTGTTTTCATATAAACAGGCAAGAAACGCGTCTGCCCGGGCGCCCGCCGGTTCTGCGGCCTGGGCTGCCGCCTCCAGCCGCCAAACGGCGCGGCCTAAATAGCCTTCGCATGCCCCGGCCTCTCTTGCGATTGTTTCAGGCGGTACATCCGGAAAGCGCCGGCGCAAATACGCCTCTCCCACCTCTTGCGAAACGGGCGCCAGGCGCAAAGTTTCACAACGAGACCGAACCGTTTCCAGCACGCCATCCTCATCTTCCGCCAGCAGAAGAAATACAGCATACTCCGGCCCCTCTTCCAACACCTTCAACAGTGCATTTTGTGCCGCCAGGTTGACCTTTTGCATTCCCTCGATCACATAGAGTTTCCGCAAGCCCTCATTGGGCCGAATATATGCGTCCTTTCGCAGGCCGCGCACCTCTCCCACAGAAGGAGTTTTTACCCATTTCACATCCGGATGGATATGAAGCCATACTTTCCGACAATCCTGACAGGTGCCACAAGGCACCTCTTCCTTGTTGGTACATAAAAATGCGGCGATCAACAGTTGCGCCAATGTATGCTTTCCACTGCCGAGGGGGCCCGCCAGCAAATACGCATGGGAAAGCCCCCGCTCCCGCTTCTGCGCGCGAAGGCGCGCCTGCAGCTTGTCGTTCCCCAAAAGTCCCGGAAACTTCATCTGCTACGCCCGCTCAAAATGTTCAATGTCCAGCACAAAGATTGTTGCACCACCCACGACGACATCCGCAGGAACCCGCGGGTAGTATCCATTGACCTCAGAATTGGTGGAGACCATTTGCTTGCGGCTGTGAGACTGTTCTTTGATGATATCAATGGCCTGCTGCACCCGGTCTTCATCCACACCCATCAGAATGGTCACATTGCCCGCCATCAGAAACCCGCCGGTGGTGGCCATTTTGGTGGCGGCAAACCCCTGTTTCGTCAACGTGCGAAGCACAGCACTGGCATCATCGGAATTGAGGATTGAAAGTATGAGCTTCATAACGGAATTCCTCCCTATTGCTGCTTTTTACTTATTATAACCCATCTGTTTCAATTATGCGAGACATTTTTTCACGTTGTTTCTGCCCATTCATCTTGACGGAGCGGGCGTTCCTATGTAAAATGGGAAAGTGTATATTTTGTTTGCGGAAGGGAGCAATTGATTCTGTGAAATATATTTTTGTAACAGGCGGTGTTGTGTCTGGGCTTGGCAAGGGGATTACCGCCGCTTCTTTGGGGCGTTTGCTCAAACAGCGTGGCTTGAACGTCACGCTGCAAAAATTTGACCCCTATCTGAATGTAGATCCCGGTGACATGAGTCCACTGCAGCACGGTGAAGTCTTTGTCACCGACGATGGTGCGGAAACAGACCTGGATTTGGGCCATTATGAGCGGTTCACCGATGTGAATCTGACGGTCAATTCCAGCACCACATCAGGTAAAATCTATTGGTCTTTGTTGGACAAGGCGCGTTGCGGCGGCTTCCCTGGTGGCACGTTGCAGGTCATCCCCCACGTGACCAACGAGATCAAATCCCGTATTTACCGGGCCGCAGAAACAGACGCGGATGTGGTGATTACCGAGATTGGCGGCACAGTGGGTGACATCGAATCTTTACCCATTTTAGAGGCCGCCCGTCAAGTGACAACGGAAATGGGCCGGCAAAATGTCATGTTTGTCCATGTCTCTCTCATTGTCAATATCCCCGGCTCTACAGAACTCAAGAGCAAACCCACGCAACATTCTGTTAAAGAATTGCTCTCTCTCGGCATTCAGCCAGATGTGATTGTCTGCCGGTCGGAGCTTTCTGTTACGAATGAAATCCGGGAGAAAATTTCTCTTTTTTGTAATATTCCGTCGGAAAATGTCATTTCCAACCTCAATGCGCCGGTCCTGTATGAAATTCCGTTGATGCTGGAAGCAGAGGGCCTTGGCAACGTGGTCTGCAAACGTTTGGGGCTCTCCTGCCATGCGCCGGATCTGACAGAGTGGCGGGCTATGGTGGAGCGGGCCAAGCATGCGGATACCACCGTAAAAATCGGCCTGGTTGGAAAGTATGTCGCTCTCCGGGACTCGTACCTCAGTGTGGCAGAGGCGCTGACCCACGGGGGCATTGAAAATGACGTTTCGGTGGAAATTGACTGGATCGACTCAGAATTGCTGACGCCGGAAAATGCGGCGGAAATTCTGGGCGGCTGTGACGGAATTTTGGTCCCCGCCGGGTTTGGGGACCGGGGTATCGACGGGAAAATTGTGGCAGCCCAGTACGTGCGGGAGCATAAGGTGCCTTATTTTGGCATCTCTCTGGGTATGCAGGTGGCGATGGTCGAATTTGCCCGAACCGTGTTGTGCCTGAAAGATGCCCATTCTGAAGAAATGAATGCACAGGCCCCCCA
>JAQWCP010000087.1 GCA_028705905.1 Oscillospiraceae bacterium | reverse complement strand
CTTCTGCACCCAAGCCGGCCACAACCATGGCGGCTCCACCCCGCAAATCTGTGGCCCGCACCGCAGCACCGCGCAGGGCCTCAACACCGCATACCACCGCCACCCGGCCCTCTACCCGGATGTCTGCACCCATCCGCATCAATTCCGCCACATGGCGGTAACGGCTTTCAAAAATATTTTCCACAAATACAGTGGTCCCTCTGCTTTTGGCAAGGGCCGCCATCAACGGCGCTTGTGCGTCTGTTGGAAACCCCGGGTAAGGCGCTGTGCGCACAGGCCGCACGCCATGCAATATGCCATCACAGCGGATGCGCACTTGATCTGTCTCACTGTCGATCTCACAGCCCGCTTGGCTTAACGTGGCAGTCACAGTGGAAAGCTGGCGATAATCTACCCCTTGCAGCGTGACCGCGCCGCCGGCGGCGGCAACCGCGCTCAGATACGTGGCAGCTACAATCCGATCCGCCATAATCGTGTGACTACAGGCGTTCAGCGGATGGCCGCCTTCAATGATGACTGTAGAACTGCCTGCTCCATATACATGGGCACCCATGCCCCGCAGAAATGTTTGCAGATCCACAATTTCTGGTTCCCGCGCCGCGTTTGTGATCACAGTGGTACCCTGGGCGCAGCAGGCGGCCAGCATGGTGTTTTCCGTGGCTCCCACGCTGGGAATGGATAAATTGATCTCGCACCCTTGCAATTTCCCCGCATGACAAATCAGATTTCCACCCTTTTCATCAATGGTAGCACCCAAGGCGCGCAAAGCAGACAAATGAAGGTCAATGGGCCGGCTGCCCAGTTCGCAGCCGCCCGGGAAGCTCATATGCGCATATCCTGTGCGGGCCAGAATGGCCCCCAAAAAAATGACAGATGAACGCATTTCCCGCATAAGATGGTCTGGAACGTCAGAACGGATGAGAGTGCTGGAATCTACAACGACTGTTTTCCCCTCTCGTTTCACCTTGCAGCCCAAGCATTCCAAAATTTGAATGGAAGCGGTCACGTCTTTTAAGTCAGGACAATTATGTAACACACTTTCTTTCCCACTGAGAATGCTGGCCGCCAGAATGGGAAGTACACTGTTTTTTGCTCCATGTACCTGTACAGTGCCAGACAGCCGGTTTCCACCGCAGATCAGAATTTCTTTCATCGTTTTCTCCCCCGCATTCTTGTTCTACCAATCTGCATTGGTATTGGCGCCGGCGCAATTCCGGCTCAAACCATATTATGCGATTGTCAGGGGGATGTGCAAAAGCAGGGAAAGGCACAATTAAAAGCGTAAAAGCTCCATCATTACCTGATACATCCGCTCCGCTGCGTCCGGGGCTGACATGGCGCCGGATGCGTGTTTCATCTCCATCAGCCGGGTCTCATCTGTTAAAAGGCGATGAGCAGTCTCAAACAGCCCCTCGCCGCTGCATTCCGCTTCTGGAATGACAACAGCCGCGCCCCGCCGCTCTAGCACTCTGGCGTTTTTTTCTTGATGATTTCCCGTTACATTGGGTGACGGGATTAAGATAGCGGGCTTGGACAATGCCGTCACCTCGCTGATGGTGGACGCGCCGGCACGGCAAATAATCAAATCTGCCGCCGCCATAATCACTGCCATATTATAGATATATTCCTTCAGCTGAACAGCCGGATGCTGTTCCAAATTGACGTCCATGGAGCGAATCAGGTCCGGCATCCACTGAAATCCGGCATTTCCAGCTGCATGAATGTGATAAAATGGATCTGATTTACACTCCAGCCGGATAAATTCCGCCATTCGGCGGTTCATATCCCGCGCGCCCAAACTGCCAAAATAAGAAAGCACCAAGGGCCTATCGTCGGTCAGGCCCAGTTCCTGCCTGGCCTCTGCCCGGGTCCGTTCAAAAAAATCCCCGCGCACCGGCGTACCTGTCACCACCACCCTCTCGGGCCGATGGTAGTGCTGACGGCTGTCCTCAAACCCCACCATAATGCGGTCGACTACCTTTGCCAGCATTTTTGTGGTCAGTCCCGGCACTGCGTTTGACTCATGGATGGCGGTGGGAATCTTCTGTTTGGCCGCCTCCCGCACCACCGGATAGCTGGCATAGCCACCAGTGCCCACCACCAAATCCGGCCTAAAATCCCGCAAGATCTGCTTGGCCTGTCGTTTGGACTTGGGCAAGTGGTACAATGTCTTGGCGTTATATCGGATGGCAAACCATGAAAGAGAACGCTGAAACCGCATGATTTCCACTGTTTTCAAAGGATACCCTTCCCGGGGCACCAGCTCATTTTCCATCCCTCGCTGCGCGCCCACAAACAAAATTTCCGCTTCCGGGTGCCGTTGTTTCAAAAGGTGCGCTGCCGCGATGGCCGGGTTGATATGTCCTGCGGTACCACCGCAAGTAAATAAAACCTTCAATCAATCACCACCTAACATATGTCCAGCATCAAGGCATCAGCCGGACCTTGGCGCGGGAATTTGCCTAGATACAGACAATACAATACCAATTTCAAAGAGCTGTAAAAACAAAGCCGTTCCGCCATAACTGAAAAACGGCAATGAAATCCCGGTGACGGGGAAAAAGTTGGTCACAACGCCGATATTCAGGAAAACCTGCACTGCCAACAGGGTGGTCACCCCCACGATCAACAGTGAGCCAAACCGGTCCCTGGCATGAATGGCCAGCCAATACCCCCGCAAGATCAACAGGGCAAAGAGGATCAGCACAATCGCCCCGCCAATAAAGCCCAATTCCTCACACACGACAGCAAAGATAAAGTCGTTGTGTTCTTCTGGCAGATAAAGAAATTTTTGCCGGCTCTTGCCAAACCCCAACCCGAGAAAGCCGCCAGACCCAATGGCATAAAGCGACTGGATGATTTGATATCCATCACCTCGCGGGTCGCTCCACGGGTTTTGCCAAAGCTGAATGCGGCTGGTCATATACTGGGTGTTGGTGATGATAAACCAGAGACCGGCAACCATTGTGCCGGTGCCAGCCGCCACCCATTTGAGCTTGATCCCGCCAACGAACAGCAGAACCACACCCACGGCCAAAATCAAAATGGTGCCGGACATATGCGGCTCAAAATAGAGCAAAATGGCAATGATCATCAGAACCACAACAAAGGGTGCCAGGCTCCGCATTTCTGTCATTTTGTCTTTCATCTTCGAAATGCGGGCGGAAAAATACAAAATAACACCTAGTTTTGCCAACTCAGACGGCTGAAAATTTGTAATACCCAAATTCAACCAACGCCGGGCGCCGTTCGCCTTGATGCTAAACCCGGGGATGGGAATGAGTACGACGATGAGAAGAAAAATAGCGACCCCAAGAATGATTACAGACAACCCGCGAAAAGATTGATAGTCAATCTTGGAAACGACAAACATCACCGCAACGCCGCTCACCGCAAAAATGGCCTGTTTGGTAAAATAGGCCATCGCATTGCCCGACTCATAATAAGAGGAAGCAGAACTGGCAGATAAAAGCATCACTAAGCCAAACCCCAACAGGAGCATGGTAAGCAGTAAAAACGGCAGATCAATCGGGCCCCGTGCCAGCTTTTCTTCTTGTGTGAGCTGCCGCCGTTTTCGTTTCCGTTCCATGTTTGCCTCCAAACTCACTTAAATTTCGCCGTCTTTTTCCCAATCAAAGCACATATCGACCCAGAACGCCCCAAAATGCCAAGGCGCTGAACAACAATGTGATGCCAGAAAAGACGAAAAACAGCTTCTCCTCGCTCCAGCCGCCCATCTCAAAATGATGATGCAGCGGAGCCATGCGAAAGACCCGTTTGCCATGGGTGGGTTTGAAATACACCACTTGAAGGATATCGGATAATGTTTCCACCAGATAAATAATGCCAACTACGATGATGATGAGGGGGATATCCAGTGCAAACGCCAGGCCACAAACGGCACCACCCAAAAACAAAGAACCAGTATCCCCCATAAATACTTTCGCAGGGTGGAAGTTGTATAACAAAAACGCGCAGAGCCCGCCGGTCAACGCAGCAGCAAAAATGCTCTGGGACGTATTGCCCCAAAGGGTTGCCACCACAGCAAAAAATACGCCCACCGGGATCGTCACGCCAGTGGCCAATCCGTCCACACCGTCTGTAATGTTCACTGCATTGACGGTGGCTACAATGACAAAGGCGGCAAAAATCATATAGACCACCCAATTGATCTGCCAATATACATTGAAAAATGGAATGTACAGATTGGGCGTCAGATAACCAAATTGCCGAAGGATAACCACAAACGCAATCGCGGCGGCCAGTTGTAATAAAAATTTTTGCGGGGCCGTCAGCCCTGTGTTTTGGGATTTTTTGATCTTTACAAAGTCGTCCACAAACCCAATGGCGCCATACACAGCGGCAAAGGCAAATATGATCAGATGGCCAAATTCACCCGCCATCATCTGCCGCCAGCCTATGATGACGATGGCAATCAAAATGCCCACGATAAACATAATCCCGCCCATGGTTGGCGTGCCTTGTTTTGTCATGTGCCAAGTCGGCCCGTCTTCCTTGATGCTCTGCCCCGCTTTGAGCCGGTGTAAAAACGGAATCCAGACCTTCCCAAATAAGGTTGTGACCACAAACGCAATCCCAAATGTAATCCCAATCTCCATATTTCCCAATCCTTCCTATTCCCGCCCCAGACCCCCCTCTGGGGCGGGCCAGCTGGTTGGATGCGCAAACTCTGTGATGCGCTTCAGCTGTTTCTCTCTTTTTTCTCGGAACATTTTGTCCGGTTTGCAGCCGCCCAGGCTGCCACTTCCTGCCGTTCATCCAACGGCCGGGTTTCGTACCCGATGATCTGATAGGTCTCATGCCCTTTCCCTGCCAACACCACAATGTCGTCCGGCTGGGCAAGATCCAAAATGCCGGCAATGGCACACCGCCGATCCGGTTCCACCAAATAGGGGGTTTGGGATTCTTTCATCCCTTCTAAAATATCCTGGATAATGGCTTCCGACGGTTCTGTTCTGGGGTTATCCGACGTCACCATGACAAGGTCAGAAAGTTCCGCACCAATGGCGCCCATGATGGGCCGCTTACTTCGGTCCCTGTCCCCGCCGCAGCCAAACAACAGCAAAACCCGCCCTTTGGTGAATTTGCGCACTGTCATCAAAATGTTTTCCAATGCGTTGGGCGTATGGGCATAGTCAATGAGTACGGTAAAATCCGCATCAATGGGCACCACTTCAATCCGCCCCTTCACGCCCCCTGCATGCTTGAGCGCCTTGCCAATATCCCCAAGGGAAAATCCCATGGACAGGCCGCAGGCAATGACGCCCAATGCATTGTAAATGGTGAATCCGCCGGGAATGGGCAAGCCGATCCGGCCAATGTCTTCCATGGTGACGACTTCAAACTCCACCCGGTCGGAAAACAGCCGGATGTTTTTTGCCACCACGTCTGCCTCATCCTTATTTTCCGAATACGTCATAGCGGGGCATGTTTTCTGCGCCAGATAATACCGGCCCGCCTCGTCGTCCAAATTATAGATCGCCTTTTTACACCGGGAAAACAACATGCCTTTTGCCGCCCGGTACGCTTCCATCGTCTTGTGGAAATCCAGATGGTCCTGGGTCAAGTTGGTAAAGATGGCCCGCTCAAACACAATTCCGTCCACACGGTTTAACACCAGAGCATGGGAAGACACCTCCATCACCACATGGGTGCAGCCCGCCTCTACCATTTGGGACAACAGGCACTGCAGATCCAAAGACTCCGGTGTGGTGCGCACAGCGGGAAGCACTTGGTCGCCAATCACATTCTGATTGGTTCCGATCAGCCCGACCCGCGTCCCCAAAACCCCTTCCAGCATCGCTTTGAGCAAATATGTGGTGGTGGTCTTCCCGTTGGTGCCAGTCACACCCAAAATGGTCAAACGCTCAGCGGGATAACCGTAAAAACAGGCAGAGATCTGCGCCAGCGCAGCGCGGACATCTTTCACCTGGAGGTACGGCACCGTGTCGTCCTCCGGCGCCCGCTCGCATAAAACGGCGGTTGCTCCGCGGTTCATCGCCTCTTGAATAAATTGGTGTCCGTCCGTATGATACCCTGAAATCGCAACGAACAGCATATGAGGCCCCGCCTCTTTGGAAAAATAACACAGCCCAGAAATCTCAGGGTCTTCTCTCAGGTTTTGTCCCAGTAATTCCACTCCTGCCAGCAGCGCGGAAAGTTTCATACCCATACCTCCTGCCAGATCACGTCGGACATGCGGCGCATCCTGCCGCCAAACTCAATCTCGAATGCTGGTATCGCCAAACTGCACTTCCACCACGGTACCCCGATCTACCTTCGTCCCTTGGGGGATGGACTGTTTTGTCGCAATTGTTGCGCTGGAATTGTTCCCGCTCACACCAATCGCTTTCATATAAAGACCGCTGTTGGTGAGTACCGTATTGGCCTTTTCTGCGCTCATCCCCGTTACCTTCGGTACGCTGACCTGCTCAGCCGGCTTTTCTTCTCCCATATAGAGAACAACCTCCACACCGCTTGGCACCACAGCGCCATAGGCCGGGATCTGGTCGGTAATGGTATCGCCATCGCCAACGGTGCGATAAGTAAACCCTTTCTCTTGCAGCACAACTTTTGCCTCACCCAAAGGCAGCTTGACTAAATTTGGCACTGAAGTGTCAATCGTCTTCACTTCGTTCTCCGTGTACTGCGGTTCCACATCTAGATACTGCATAATATCATCCAGCAAAGAGCCCGCCACCGGTGC
>JAQWCP010000086.1 GCA_028705905.1 Oscillospiraceae bacterium | reverse complement strand
TATTGAAAAACAAAAAATCGTGCAGGAAGAACCCATCAAAAGCTTTGGCTCTTACAATCTGAAATGCAAGCTGGGATATGGCGTCTCAGGTACCATCCACTTGATGGTGACAGAGGAAAAGTAATCCAAACGGGGAAGGATAGAATTGCCATGGATGAACTGCTGACACGGCAGTTGCCCCACAGTCTGGAAGCAGAACAGGCCACGCTCGGCTCCATGCTGATCGATGCCCGCTGCATTCCGGATGTCATTGAAGCACTGAAACCAGAAGATTTTTACCTGCAACAAAATCGGGATATCTTTGAAACCATCTATACCATGTTCAGTTACTCCCAAAAAATTGACCCCGTCACGGTGTTGGACCACATGCGGCAACGGGGCGTTTTTGAGGAGCATACATCACAAAAATACATTTTGCAGCTAATGGACATCACGCCAACCGCTGCAAATGTAAAAGAGTACATCAAAATTGTCCGGGATCAGGCCATGCTGCGCCATTTGTCCGAGGCAGCCTCCGAAATTACCCAGATGATTTCCGAAGGGGCCGCCGCGCCGGACGCATTGGAGGCCGCCGAGCGAAAAATCTACGCGTTGCGGCACGGCCGCAGCAGAGAGGGCCTCTATCCCCTTTCCGCCATCCTGCTGGATGTGTATACCCGCCTTTCCGAGTTGGCCAAAAGCGGCACCGACATTCCGGGACTTTCAACCGGCCTTTCCGACTTGGACGCAACCATCTCCGGCCTGAATAAATCCGATCTCATCCTGCTGGCGTCTCGCCCCGGCATGGGAAAAACCAGCATGGCGCTTAATATGGCCCTGCACACCGGAAAGTTTTCCGGGAAAACGGTGGTGTTTTTCTCTCTGGAAATGTCAAGGGAGCAGCTTGCCATGCGTCTGCTTGCCACAGAGTCGTTTGTGGATAACAAAAAGCTGCTGACCGGCCGGCTCTCTGACGAGGACTGGACCAAGCTTACCTCCGCCACCGCCATTTTAAACCAGGCGGACATTCGTGTGGACGACAACCCGGTACTAACCGTTGCCGATATGAACGCCAAATGCCGCCGGGTAGAAAATCTGGGGCTTGTGGTCATTGATTATCTACAGCTCATGCAAAGCGCCGGGAATAAGCAAAATCACAGTGGGGACAACAGGCAGCAGGTGGTTTCCGATATCTCCCGCTCTCTGAAAATTATGGCCAAGGAACTCAATGTCCCTGTTTTGTGTCTCTCCCAGCTGTCCCGCGCCAATGAGGCGCGCAGCAACAAGCGCCCCATGTTGTCCGATTTAAGAGAATCCGGGGCAATCGAGCAGGATGCAGATATTGTCATGTTCCTCTACCGGGAGGATTATTATAATGAAGAGACGGAAGAGCGCAACGTGGCAGAGTGCATCGTCGCCAAAAACCGTCATGGCGAAACCGGCACAGTTTCCCTCCAGTGGATTCCCGAGTACACCGCCTTTTCCAGCCTGGAGTGGAAGCATAAGGAGGACTGACCCATGCTAATTCAGCAAATTTCTTCATTGGTTCAAGAGTATGATATGTTTCCTGCCGGTGCAACCGTTCTTTGCGCCGTTTCCGGCGGTGCAGATTCCATGTGCCTGCTGCATATTCTAAAAGAACTGCAGCAAAACGACCTGACCGTGGTTGCCGCTCATTATAACCATCTTCTGCGGCAAGACGCTTCGGATGCCGACGAGGCCTTTGTGCAATCCATCTGCGCCCAATGGAACATCCCGTTTCATGTGGGCCGGGGCGATGTAAGGGCAACCGCCGCAAAAACAGGACAGGGGATAGAGGAAACCGCGCGTGCCATGCGATACGCGTTTCTGCAGAAAACAGCCGCAGCTTTGGGTGCGGGACGCATTGCCACGGCCCACACAGCAGATGACAACGTGGAAACCATCCTGATGCGCTTTGTGCGCGGCAGCGGCCTGTCCGGCCTGTGCGGGATCCCACCCCGGCGGGGCGACATCGTCCGCCCCCTCCTGCAAACTCCGCGAAAAGCCATCCTCTCTTATCTGGATGTGCATCATATCCCACACAGAGAAGATGAATCCAACCAAGACCGTTCTTATACACGCAACCGGCTGCGGCATGAAGTGGTTCCGATTTTGCAATCCATCAATCCCAATTTATCCTCCACTGTCGCCGCTGCCGCCCGCTCGCTGCGGCAAGATCACGATTATCTCAACGCCATCACAGCCCGCCACAGCGAGTTGATCCAGCCGGCAGAAGACAATCGGGTGGTCTCCCGCATGGCGCTGCTGCATCTGCCTCCTGCAATCGCAACCCGCATCCTATATCAAACATTGGAGGAAATCGGGGTCGGCCGCAAAGACATTTCTGTTTCTCACATTAAAGCCATCTTGTCTCTTTTGCACAGCAACGACCCTTCCGGGCGCGTCACGCTCCCCCGCGGTGCTTTGGTACAACGGGTCTATGAGGAGTTGCTTTTTGCAAAAACATCTGATTTTTCTGACACCTTTTCCCCTGTCTCCCTGCCGGTTGATGGAAAAATCAGCGTCCCCCATTTGCCGTGGACCATCACCGTAACGCCGTGCTTGGCGGCAGACACCCCCCCTTCCGGCACGCTGTTTTTCTTAGACGCCGCCAAAGCGGCCCAGACTCCTCTTGAAATCCGCCCTCGAAAAACCGGGGACACCATTCGCCTGTTTCACCGAGGCGGAACAAAGTCGTTAAAAGAATGGATGGTCGATGCCAAAATCCCCCGACACATACGGGATCTCATCCCCGTCTTTGCAACGAACGCAGAGGTGGTGGCAGTGGCTGGCTTCGGTCCGGCAGAACATTGGGTGGCCGCCCCAGGCGACCCCGCATTGAAAATCGAAATAGAAGGGATCAATTTGTAATGGAACAAGATATCGAACGAATCTTATTTTCCGCAGAAGAAATTGCCGCCCGCATCCGCCAAATCGCCCAAGAAATCAATAAAGATTATGCTGGGCGCGCACCTTTGCTCATCAGTGTCCTGCGTGGCTCCTTTGTCTTTATGGCCGATCTGGTGCGTCAAATTACACTGCCCTGTACCGTTGACTTCATGGCTGTCTCCTCATATGGAAACAAAACTTCCAGCTCCGGTGCAGTCCAGATCACAAAAGATTTGAGCGAAGACATTGTGGGAAAAGATCTCATCGTGGTAGAAGACATTTTGGACAGCGGAAATACGCTCCACTATCTCATGAAAACCCTTTCCGCACGCAATCCCGCTTCCATTCAATTATGCACCCTTTTAGACAAGCCGGATCGCCGAAAGGTTCCCGTTCAGGTAAATTATCGCGGATTCGAAATTCCAGACGAATTTGTGGTTGGCTACGGCTTGGATTATGCAGAACGTTATCGCAATCTGCCCTACATAGGAATTTTAAAGCCGTCTGTTTATTCCAATTGACAGAGCACCCTTCTTTCCATCTCTGGCTTCTCCAATTCCTCTGTTTAACATGAAATGTTGGGCAACGAAACTGGGTGGGGACGTTTGGCTCCTCCAATAAGGAAGTGATTCTTTTTTGAAAAAAATCAACTTGAGAGACATTGGGTTTTATGCACTGATTATTATCATCTTAATCAGTACCATTATCATCCTGCGGCAGACCAGCGAAACCAATGATCTCATCTATTCGGAAATACGTGATTTGTTTGAAACCAAAAAAGTAGAACAATTCTCAGTGGATGGTAAAACATTGACCGTTGTCCTTGCAGAGCCAATTGACGGAACGTATACATTCACATATGAATTGGCCAGCTTTGACGTGTTTTACAATGACCTCCATGAACTCATTGACCAACAGCATGCGCAGGGGATCATCAAAGAGTATGATTATCCTGCGGGGTTTGAAGCCCCTTGGTGGTTCTCCTTCCTGCCTTATGTGGTTCTGATCGTCGTCATGGCCTTGATTTGGTACTTTATGTTCAGCAGGGCCGCCGCCGCCGGTGGCGGAGATAAAACGGCCAAGTTTGGAAAGGCACGCACCAAAACGGCGTACGATGAGAAGAAAAAGACCACATTTGCCGACGTGGCTGGCGCCGATGAGGAGAAAGAGGAGCTACAAGAGATTGTGGAGTTTCTGCGCAATCCCAAACGCTTCATCAGTCTGGGCGCACGAATCCCCAAAGGCGTTTTATTGGTGGGCCCGCCGGGCACCGGCAAAACCTTGATCGCCAAGGCAGTGGCAGGCGAAGCGGGGGTGCAATTTTTGTCCATTTCCGGCTCCGACTTCGTAGAGCTTTATGTGGGTGTGGGTGCTTCCCGGGTTCGGGACTTATTTGACCAAGCCAAAAAAGTGGCCCCCGCCATTATCTTTATTGACGAAATCGATGCCGTGGGTCGCCAGCGGGGTGCTGGTTTGGGCGGCGGACACGACGAACGGGAACAGACGTTGAACCAGCTCCTGGTGGAGATGGACGGATTTGGGAACAACGAAGGCGTCATCGTGCTGGCCGCCACCAACCGCCCCGATATCTTGGACCCCGCCTTGCTCCGTCCCGGCCGGTTCGATCGCCAGGTCTTCGTGGGCATGCCGGATATGCGGGGTCGAGAAGCCATTTTAAAAGTGCACACCCGCGGAAAACCTTTGGCAGAAGATGTGGATCTTGCTGCTCTAGGAAAAATCACCTCTGGTTTTACGGGAGCCGACTTGGAAAACCTGGTCAACGAGGGCGCGCTTTTGGCTGTGCGCCGTGGGCAACGCTTCATCACCATGAGCGACTTGCAAGAAGCAATGATCAAAGTGGTGGCAGGCCCGGAGAAAAAGAGCAAAGTTGTCTCCGCACGTGAACGAGAATTGACTGCCTACCATGAGGCCGGACACGCGGTTGTCATCCGAAATTTGGAAACCCACGCACCAGTGCATCAAATTTCCATTGTGCCGCGGGGGCAAGCAGGCGGTATGACGATCTTTCTGCCCCAGGAGGACAAGAACTTCGTCTCCCGCAACGAGATGTTCCAGCAAATTGTCTCCCTGTTAGGTGGCCGTGTTGCAGAGCAAATGGTACTGGGCGATATCTCTACTGGCGCATCAGACGATATCCGTCGCGCCTCCGCTATCGCGCGAAAAATGGTAACCGTATACGGCATGAGCGCTAGACTTGGTACCATCTCCTTTGAGTCCGGCCATGATGAAATATTTATCGGCCGCAGCATGACCCAGGCCCGTCCTTACTCGGAAGAAGTCGCCGCAATCATTGACGAGGAAGTGAAGGCACTTATCGACAAAGCTTACACTGAATGCGAAACGATCTTGGGCAAAAACATGGATAAAGTAAAACAAATTGCTGCATATTTATTAGAATATGAAACCATGGATTCCGACACCTTCCAGTCCGTCTTCGCAACGGATCGCAATTTCGACCCTCCCCACGCGCCGGAACCAACCCCAGCTTAACGGAAACCGCTGGAAAACAACCAAAATGGCCCTGCAAATTTCAAAATTTGCAGGGCCATTTTCTCTTTCTCCCCCTTTCTTCTGGCTTTCCAGCTCTATTTTCCATGTAATGCCGATGATAATATAGGGGTCGTGTCAAAGATTATGCGCAAGTCATTGTACCTTACCCGGCTGCCACCCCCTTCTCTTTGGTTCTCTGTATCGTACGGTGGAATAAACCCCCTCTCCTTTGCCCAAACTAACGGGGTGGAGAGGGGGTTGTTATGCAATTACATTGTTCGCATCGTGTCAAATGCGCCATCGCCGGAGCTCTGGCAGGTATCGCCAACGGCTTTTTCGGCGGCGGCGGTGGTATGATCTTGGTGCCTCTGCTCACCCGCTGGGCGGGGTTAAAGCAGCGCCAGGCATTTGCCACCTCAGTGGCCATCATCTTACCTCTTTGTGTCGTCTCTGCCATCATCTATTTGCTGCGCACGCCGTTTTCCATATGGGATGCCATCCCGTATCTCTGCGGTGGATTCATCGGCGGGTTTTTCGGCGGAAAATGGTTTCATAAAATCCCAACACAATGGCTGCGCTGGATCTTCGGCTTATTATTGCTCTATGGTGGCATCAAATCTCTCTTCTTTTAATCTTTTTCCCAATGCGCAACAAAGGAGATGCATGTTTGGAAATTTTATTTGCCCTTCTTGTAGGTACTGCAACGGGTGTGCTTTCTGCTTTCGGCGTGGGCGGTGGTACTCTCCTTCTAATTTATCTTTCTGTCTTCACCGGAGTCCCGCAACAAACAGCTCAGGGGATCAATCTGCTGTATTTTCTGCCCGCCTCTTTAGCCTCTCTACCCTCTCACTTTAAAAATGGATTTATCGACCGTACCGCTTTGCTGCCCGCCATCTTGTGCGGGCTGATCTCCACAGCCCTATTTGCCTTTTTGGCAACAGGGCTGGAAACCGGGCTCATGCGTCGGTTTTTCGGCGTTTTTTTGCTGGTGATCGGCTTGTATGAACTATTTGGATATAAAACGGCCGGCGAGGATGCCCGCCGGCCGAATGCTTCCCATCACTAATTGTCTTTTTGTATTTGCCGATACGCTAAATACCCTTCTAAGATTAAAGTAGCTGCCACCGCATCAATTTTTGCTTTCTTTTTCTTTCCCCGTACACCTTGTCCGGCCAAGATACGCTCTGCATCCACCGTCGTCCTCCGCTCATCCCAGAGAATAACTGGAAGACTTGTCGCTGCCTTTAATTCTTCTTCCAGTATCCGACTTTTTTGCGCCCGGTCTCCCAAGCTGTCGTTCATATTTTTAGGATAACCCAACACCAGCTCTGCAAC